>JACDER010000274.1 GCA_013816275.1 Actinomycetota bacterium
CTTGATCCTTGGTTTGCTGTTCGGTGCGATTGCGATTCACAGCCTGTTCTACAACGCGTTCTTCGAGGATCCCATGATGTGGGGCATCCTCGGCCTGATCGCGCTCGCCGCCCTCGTCCGCCCGGAGGAGGAGCCCGCATGATCGGCGCCTGGAAGCGCGTCCTCGTGCTCGCGCCGCACACCGACGACGGGGAGTTTGGCTGCGGCGGGACGATGGCGCGACTCGTCGACGCCGGAGTGGATGTTCGCTACGTCGCCTTCTCGATCGCGACGAAGTCGCTGCCGGAGGGCTTCCCGCCCGACACGCTCGCCAAGGAAGTGCGCGAGGCGACGGCCAAGATCGGCATCCCGGCCGACAGGCTCACGGTTCACGACTTCGAGGTCCGCACGTTCCCGGAGCACCGCCAGGAGATCCTCGAGCTGTTGATCGAGCTCTGGGAGGAGTGGAAGCCGGATGCGGTGCTGCAGCCCGCGACCACCGACATCCACCAGGACCACCAGGTGATCGCCGCGGAGGGCCTGCGCGCGTTCAAGCGCACGACGATCCTGGGCTACGAGATCCCCTGGAACAACTTCAACTTCGACTACCAGGCCTACGTGTCGCTCGAGGAGTCACACCTCAAGCGGAAGGTCGCCGCGCTGGCGAAATACGCGTCACAGCAGCATCGGCGCTACTCCGATCCGGAGTACATCTGGAACGTGGCGCGGACGCACGGGATCAACGTCAACCGGAACTACGCCGAGGTGTTCCGGGTTTATCGCGCGGTCATCTGAGTCATGGCTATCTCGCGGGAATGAGCCGTCGCAGGATGGCCCGCTCCGCCGGCAGGTAGAAACCCACGAGCGCGAGCGCGACCGGGAACGCGGCGACGAGCGCGATCGCCACGGGGAGCGAGACGTCCAGCACCTTTCCGAGCACGGTCAGCCCGATTGCGATCCCCGCGGCGGTCAGGACGCGGCGCCACTGGTACGGGACGGGGAACAGGCGGTGGGCGTTCCACGTCATTCCCGCGAACATGAGCGAGTAGGCCGCGGCGGTCGCGATGGCGGCTCCGACCTGCCCGTAGCGCGGGATCAGGGCGACGTTGAGCCCGACGTTGAGCGCCGCCGCGGTGCCGGTCACGATCCAGTTGAAGCGCGTCTGGCGGGCGCGGCCGACGCCGATGACGACCACCGCATAGCCGGCGTATGCGGTCGCGGCGAACGAGAGCAGCGCGACCACCTTCGCACCGTCGTAGAACTGGGGCTGCGTCAGCAGATGCACGATCCAGGGCGCGAGCAGCCCGAGTGCGAGCGAGAGCCACGAGCAGAGGAAGATCAGGTAGGTCAGGACGAATGGATACGTCCGCTTGGCCTCCCGGTCGTCCTCGATCGAGTAGGCGAACGCCGGCCAGGCTAGCCGGAACGCCATCAGCAGGAACACGATCACGGACGAGACCTGCACGCCGATCTGGTAGATCCCGGTCTCGCCCGCGCCGGCAAAGCGCGTGAGGAAAAAGCGATCGGAGAAGTTGATCGCCCAGAGGGCGAGCGCGGATGGGAGCAGCGGGAGGCCGAAGTGCTCCATCCGCTTGAACAGCGCCCAGTCGAACTGAAGGCCGAGCTGCTCGCGCCGGTAGGCCAGCAGGCCGAGGTAGACCGTGAGCGTCCCGAGGAAGTTGCCGACGATCACGCCGAGCGCTCCTTCGTGGAACGTCACGACGAGCACGACGGTCGAGCCGATGGTGATCAGGACGTTCGCGACGCTCGCGATCACGTAGGAGGTCGAGCGCTGCTCGACGCGGAAGAGCGACGTCAGCTGGCCGTAGTTCATCTGCGCCCAGAGGCCGACGAAGGCCGCCCGGACGAGGTCGGTGCGGTCCCCGGAGCTGAAGATCAACTGGGAGATCTCGCCCGCCAGCACCTGCCCGAGGACGAGGCCGACGGTCGAAGCGGTCATCGTGAACCAGAACGCGGTGCGGACGACGACGAGTCGGTCGGCCCGCTCCTTCGAGTCGAAGTAGAAGCGGAAGAACGCGCTCTGCGTCCCGAGCCGGAGCAGCACCGCCAGCACCGTGACGAGCGCGATCAGAGTTCCGATCGCCCCGTAGTCGGCCCTTGTCAGGTAACGCGTGTAGAGCGGAAGGAGGACGACTGCGAGGACCCGCGCTATGAGTCCTCCCACCCCGTAGATCGCCGAGTGCCGGGCGAGCCCTACGAGCTGGCGGAGCATGCCGCCCTTCGGTGTCACTTCTTCGTGAAGAGGAGCACCTTCTGGTTCCGTGGGTTGTTCCACCCTCCCAGATATTCGACGTCCAGGCTCGTCCCTGCGCAGACCCACTCGAACGTCCCGACGTCGTAGTGGTACGAGTCACGGTCGAAGTAGGAGACGACCTGGGGTGACTGGCGGATCGGCTCGAGGTTCCGCTTGCCCTGCTCGTTCTCGTAGAACGTGGCGAAGAACTTGCCGCCCGGGTTCAGCACCTTCTCGACGTTCATCAGGCAGCGGGCGATGTTGTTGACCGGCAGGTGAGTGAACACGGACTGCGCCCACGCGTAGTCGAAGGTCTGGCCGAGCGCCTCGAAGTCGAAGCTCTCGTCCGCGCGGAGCGTCGGCCGCCTGTCGACGAGCCCGTACTTCGGGAGCTCGACCTCTCGCGCCATGTCGAGGACGGCCTCGTTCTTCTCGACGCCGTAGTAGTGGCCGCGTTCGAGGTAGCGGATGAAGTGGATGCCGCCGCGCAGAGGGCCGCAGCCGATGTCCAGGAACGTGTGCTGCGGCTCGAGGCCCTGGCTCTTCAGGTAGTCGAACTGCGCTTGCCCGTGCTGCTCCC
>JACDER010000051.1 GCA_013816275.1 Actinomycetota bacterium
GTCCAGTACGTCCACGCACGCATCGCGGGCATCTTCCGCAAGGCCGGCGGGGGCGAAGCGAGCGCCGAGCCACCAGAGACGATCGCCGACGAGGAGAAGAGCCTGATCCGGCGCCTGCTCGAGCTCCCCGAAGTCGCCGCGGAAGCGACCGAGCGGCGAGGCCCGCACGCGATTCCCACGTACGCGATCCGCGTCGCCGACGACTTCCACCGCTTCTATACCGAGCACCGCGTCCTGGAAAGCGACGCGCAGGCCTTCCGGCTCGCGCTCTGCCGCGCGACGCAGACCGTGGTCGCGCGCTCGCTCGACCTGATCGGGGTAGAGGCGCCGGAGCGGATGTGACACGATCCCGCCTGTGAGCCGCGTCGCGCAGCACGCTGAAGAGCTCGGAGTCCCGCCGAATGCGCCCGATCGCAACCTCGCGCTCGAGCTCGTCCGGGTGACCGAGAACGCCGCGATGGGAGCCGGACGCTGGGTGGGCCGGGGCGAGAAGGAGAGCGCCGACCAGGCCGCGGTCGACGGGATGCGGGCCATCCTCGACACGGTCTCGATGGCCGGGCTCGTCGTCATCGGCGAGGGGGAGAAGGACGAGGCGCCGATGCTTTACAACGGCGAGGAGGTCGGCAACGGCCAGGGCCCGGAGGTCGACGTCGCGGTCGATCCGCTTGAAGGGACGCGGCTGTGCGCACTCGGTCAGCCGAACGCGATCGCGGTCATCGCGGTGGCCGAGCGGGGAACGATGTTCTTCCCGGGTGCCGCCTTCTACATGGAGAAGATCGCGGTCGGCCCGGAAGGGATCGACGTGATCGACATCAATGCGTCGCCGACCGACAACGTCAACGCGGTTGCCGGGGCGAAGGGCGTCCCCGTGCGCGAGATCTCGGTCGTCGTCCTCGAGCGCGACCGGCACGACGCCCTGATCGCGGAGCTACGCGAGGCGGGCGCGCGCGTGATCCTGATCCGCGACGGTGACGTCGCGCCGGCGATCGCGGCCGCGAGGGGCGGCACCGGCGTCGACATGGTCTACGGGATCGGCGGGACGCCCGAAGGTGTGATCTCCGCCGCGGCGCTCAAATGCGTTGGCGGCGGCATCCAGGGGAAGCTGTGGCCCCGGAACGACGAGGAGCGGAAGGCCCTCGAGGAGGCAGGCATCGATCCCGAGCGCGTGCTCAAGACGGACGACCTCGTCTCGGGGGACGATTGCTTCGTCGCGGCGACCGGCGTCACGACCGGGGCGCTGTTGCGCGGCGTCAGCTACGAGAAGGACTCAGTGGTCACACACTCGATCGTGATGCGTTCGCGCTCAGGGACCGTGCGCATGATCGAGGCGAGACACCAGCTGGCCAAGCTGCGCAGGCTCTCCTCCTAGTCCCAGCTCTCCAGCACCGGATAGCGCGTCCGCGCGTCGAGACAGTCGGCGGCGAAGAGGGCCACGCCGAGATCGCCGGTCCAGAGCGAGTAACGCGGCGGTAGCCGCGCTGAGTGTTCGAGCGCGTGGACGGCGAACCGGCGCGCGCGTTCGAGCCAGCGCTCGTCCTGTGTGCGCTCGAAAGCCTTGAGAAGCGCCCAGCCGTTTCCGGCCGTGCCATGGCACAGAGAAGGTCCCTTCTCAGGCCCCGGAGGCCCGGCTCTCCAGGCCAGTTCGGCGCCCGCCAGGAGGAGCTCTTCGTCGAGGTAGGACGCGGCGCACGTGACGATCCCGGGGGCCCCGAAGCACCATTGGAGCCGCAGCTTGGTCTCGCTCTCCGCCGCGGGCCAGTTCGCGAGCCCGTCCTGCGCGACCGCCGTCCGGCGCAACTGGGCGCCGAGGTCCTCGGCGCCCAGGGCGAGCGCGTTTCCGACCGCGCCGTGGAAGGGGCCGAGGCCACGATAGGGATCTCCCTCGAGCTCCCGGATCGTCCAGAGGCCGTCGGCGTCCCTCGCCGCGAGCACGGCGCCCTCGCTCTCTTGGACGGCCTCGGCCCAGCGTTCCTCGCCTGTCCATTCGTGCATTGCCCGGGCTGCGAGCAGCGTCCCGGGCGTGCCCCACATCACGTCGTTCGCCGGATTTGGCAGGTTCTCGCGCACGAGGGCGACAAGGTCGTCCGCGAGCTCGTCGTGTGGCTCGAGCCGCCAGAGGACGAGCAGGATCCCGCTCTCTCCCATGAAGAGCGCCGGGTTCCACGGCTCGGGCCTGGAGAGGGTCGTCAAGACCCCGGGCCGCTCCCGCCACGCCTCGAGCGCGCGATGGGCGACCGCGGCCAGATCGAGCTTCGTCTCCGCGTGGGCGCGCTCGCGCAGTCGATCGAGCGCCCACACGACGCCGGCTGCCCCGACATACAACGTCTTCAGCGGCTTCGGAGACTCCCAGCCGTCCCACTCGTGCGCCGGCCACAGCCGGACTGGATCGCAGGCCTCATCGACGTCCGCGACGATGCGGGCGATCTCGTCGCGAACGAACCGCTCGCTCCAGACGGTCGCGGTGAGCGGCTCGAACGTGCTTGGGTCGTAGAGGTTGTCGCTAGGCGGCGACCTTCTCCTCCATCTCGGGGGAGTAGCTGCCCGACCTCGCGAGCCCGTTCATCTTGGCCCGGTGCAGATAGGCCTCTTGCCCGGCCGCGACGCCTGCGGAGTCGCCGGCCCATGCCTTGAGCGCGGGAGCCTGAAGCGCCCGGCCGTACGAGAAGCTGACCTCCCACGGATGCGGACCCATCGCATTGATCGTGTTCAGCCGTGCGGTCGCGTCCTCGTCGCTCTGGCCTCCGGAGAGGAAGACGATTCCGGGCACCGCCGCCGGAACGTGGCGCCGGAAGCACTTGAGGGTCAGCTCGGCGATCTGCTGATCGCTCGCCTGCTCCGAGCACTCGTAGCCCGACAGCACCATATTCGGCTTCAGCAACATGTCCTCGAATTCGACCCGCTGGTCGCGCAGCTCGGTGAAGACCGCGTGCAGCGTCCGCGAGGTCACTTCGAAGCTTCGCTCGATCGTGTGGCCGCCGTCCATCAGCACTTCCGGTTCCACAATCGGCACCAGCCCGGCTTCCTGGCAGAGCGCCGCGTAGCGCGCGAGCGCATGGGCGTTCGTCCACAGGCAGTACTCGCTGGGGATGTGGTCGCCGTCGATCGTGATGACCGCCCGCCATTTCGCGAACCGGGCCCCGAGCTCGCGGTACTCCTCGAGCCGGCCGCGCAGCCCGTCGAGGCCCTCTGTGATCGTCTCGCCCGTCGCCTTCGCAAGCGGCTTCGCGCCGAGGTCGACCTTGATCCCGGGGATGATGCCCTGCTGCTCGAGGAGCTTCGGGAACGGCGTCCCGTCGGTCGAGGACTGCCGGATCGTCTCGTCGTAGAGGATCACGCCGCTGATGTGGTCGGCGGCTCCGTTCGTGGTGAAGAGCAGGTCGCGGTACGTACGCCGGTTCTCCTCGGTCGACTCGACCCCGATCGAGTCGAACCGCTTCGTGATCGTCCCCGTGCTCTCGTCGGCGGCGAGGATCCCCTTCCCCGGTGCGACGAGCGCCCGAGCAGTCTCGTTCAGATCAGCCATCGTCACTGCCTCCTTCTCCAGGATCTCTGCGGCCGATTATCCCCCATCTAGAGGCAGGGGGGAAACCAGGTTTCCCCCACGAGCCCCCTTCGTGAGCCTCGCGCGATCGGTCACCCAGTTGGGCTGCGCTCGGGCTAAGCCCGGCTCCGCCGAGGGGCACTGGCTCGCGATACGACGCCGGTCAGCGAGGCGGTATCCTGAGCGTTCTACGCGGACGTAGCTCAGTTGGTAGAGCATCAGCTTCCCAAGCTGAGTCGGCATGGGGGAAACCAGGTTTCCCCCATGAGCCCCCTTCTTAAGCCTCGTGCGTTCCGCCCCCATTTTGGGCTGCGCTCGGGCAAAGCCCGGCTTCGCCCAGCGGCTGCTAGTCGCGTTCCAATCCTAGGAAGGCAGGCGCTATCCTGCGTCTTGCACGCGGACGTAGCTCAGTTGGTAGAGCATCAGCTTCCCAAGCTGAGGGTCGCGGGTTCGAACCCCGTCGTCCGCTCTCGGAGCGGTTGCTTCTGCGTCTCCCGCGCAAGGACGCTGTCTTTACACTTGGTCATGTTTGAGACCGCCGCCTGCGAAGCCGCTCAACTACGACGACTTCTGGTGAGCGTCGGAGGGCGGCGCGCGTGTCGCGCAGGTGGCGTATCAGGCCCACGTGAGCGCCGAGCTCCGGCAGGCAGGCATCCTCTCCTCAGGTCGCAAAAGGAAGGAGCCCCCGCCGAAGCGAGGGCTCCTGGTGATGGTCCTGAGCTTGCTTCGGTCTAGCTCTTGGGAGGCCGCGCGATGATCGCGAGCGCTGGCCCGTCCTCGGCTGCGCGAAGAACCAGTGCGTGATAGCCGGCCTGGATGTCGGAGAGCGCTCCGGCTTTCCCGGCCACACGGATCACGGTCGTCGAGGTGACGCCGATCGTGACCGTGTCGCCGCCGCGGAGCTTGAGCGTGATCGAGTCGGCTCCGACTGAGTCGACGATGCCCTTGACGGCGCGCTTGTGCCCGCCCTCGCCCTGCTTCTTCTCGTAGGCCCTGATCACGGCCGCGGGACCGTCGGGAGCGGTGCGGCGCACGTACGCGCCGTAGCCGGTCTCGACGTCGGCGAGAGTGGCTGCCTTCCCGTCGACCAGGATCTTGGTGTCGGAGTTGACGGCGATGGTGATCGTGCTGCCGTCCTTCTTCTTCAGCGTGATCGAGTCCGAGCCGACCGAGTCGACGTTGCCGACGACCACGGTTCCCGGCTCGGGTGGTTCATGGGCGCGGAGGAGCTTCGCCGGCCCGCCGGGCGCGGACAGCTTCGCTGCCGCTCGGTATCCGACCTGGATGTCGGAGAGCGCACCGGCCTTGCCGTTGACGACGATCTTCGTGTCGGCGTTCACCTGGATGGTGACCGGATCGCCTTTCTTGCCCTTCAGCGTCACGGAATCGGAACCAACCGACTGCACGACACCGTGAATCAACCCCTTCTTGCCCTTCCCGGCGTCTGCGCCGGGAAGGCCCTTCTTCGCTCCGGCCGGGCTCGCTGCGATGACCGCAAACGATGCGACGAGACCGATCAGGAACAGAGAAACGATCTTCTTCATGTCTGACCCCTCATGTTGGGAGTGGCTGTCGCAGAGATGTTCGGCAGCGCGGATTAGGAGCCTATGGCGCGCCTGTTAGCAGCTTGTAAGAAGACTGTTCGGGTTGGTCAGACCCTCGGCCAGGCCTTGGCGAGCTTTCGCCTGGACTCGATCAGGTGCTCCGGGAGCACCTTGACGTCCGCGAGCACCGGCATGAAGTTCGTGTCACCGGCCCACCGCGGCACGACGTGCAGATGGACGTGGTCGACGACGCCCGCCCCTGCAATCCGTCCCAGGTTCCAGCCGGCGTTGAAGCCCTGGGGCGCATACGTCTGCGCGAGCGCGCCGATTCCCTGGCCGGCGAGCCGGTGGATCTCGAGCGCCTCCTCGTCCTCGAGCTCGGCGAAGTCGCCGACATGGCGGTACGGCGCGACCATCAGGTGGCCGGAGGCGTATGGGAACTTGTTCAACAGGACGAATGCCTTACGGCCGCGGTGGACAACGAGCATGTCTTCGTCCGGGCCGGCCGGCGCAGTGCAGAAAAGGCACTCGTCCTGCTCGTCGGCGGTCTGAATGTACTCGAGCCGCCAGGGAGCCCACAGCTGCCGCGTCACTTGATCACAGCTTTGTCAGAAATCAGCAGATGACACTTGAGTTTTTCTCTCGAAAGCGTAAGAATGCGACCGCGCACGGGCCTGCACCTTCCTCCCTCTCTCCCCGGAGGCTGGAGCGTGCCCGTCGCGCATCCCCGCTGCGGTCGCTCGGCACCCGGCTGAGCAGGCTCGTCTTTCGGGGAATCAAAGAGAGGGCTCGTCTTCAAGACCCCGAGGCGAGCCCTCACTTTATGCGGGCGTACCCGTGGTTCGTCAGGAACTTCTTCAGCTTGGCGAGGTACGCATTCCCTCTCGCCCAGATGTTGTCGCCGCCGAAGCCGTTCAACTCGCCGCGCCGGTTGATTGCCTGCAGCGTGGGCCACGCCTTCGCCTGGTGACCGAGCAGGTACTGGTCCGCCATCCAGGCGGCGAGGATCCCACGCAGGTCCGGCAACGTGCCCTTGCGCTCGGCCAGGTACTCCTTCCAGAGCGTTGCGGCGTCCTTGCGAACGAGAGCCGGGAAGCTCCGCGTGACGTCGGTCATGCGGCCTGCGCGATAGCTCCAGACCTCGACCGGGAGTGCCGATCCGGCATAGGACGTGAACGCGTAGGCGAAGCGATCGTCGCCGGTCACGAACTCGGGGACCCTGTCGCCCTCGAGGTCGCGCAGCCAGTAGGAGGGGTCGCCCCACATGTGCCGCACTGCGACGTAGCCCGAGCCCGCGTAGCGGTAGATGAGCGAGAACGTGCAGCAGTGCGCTCCTCCGGTGTAGAAGTCGGCGATCACCTCGCCCTCGCCGTTCCCGTCGAGGTCGCGGATCCTGATCGCCTGGGGAATCGACGGCCCCAGCTTCCTGGTCAGAACGGTCTGGCCGTCACGGTCGATCCTAAGCTGGACGCCCTTGGCCTGGAAGTACTTCGCCGACTGCCACGAGATCGTCGCGCGCACAGGGCCGAGCTGCGCCGACTTCATCTTCGCCGGAGCGGCCGCGGCCGGGCTCGCGAGCACGAGCGCGGCGACGGCAACGAGTGCGAATCTCACAACCATCGCTTATACCGGAAGAACGCGATCATCGACCCGAGCACGACGACCATCGCCCCCATGATCGCCCAGAAGGCCGTCCCGGACCCGAAGCCGGGGAAGTGGACGTTCATCCCGAACAGCCCGGTGATCAGGGTCAGCGGCAGCATGGTCACGCTGAAGATGGTCAGGATGCGCAGCACGTCGTTCTGCCGGTGGGAGATGACCGACTCGTTCGTGTCCTCGAGCGCCTCCACGACCTCCTTGTAATTGTCGAGCAGGTCCCAGATCCGCTCCGTGGCGTCGACGATGTCGTCGAAGTAGAGCTCGAGGTTCTCGGGCAGGAACCGCTCCGTGTGCCGTTCGAGCAGGCGCAGGGTCGAGCGCTCCGGCTTGATGATCTTCCGGTAGGAGATGATCTCCTGCTTGACGTTGGAGATGTCGCGGACGATCTCTTCCGAGCGGCCCTCGAACATCTCGTCCTCGAAGCGATCGAGCTTGTGCCCGATCTTGTCCAGGATCGGGAAGCAGTAGTCGAACAAGTCGTCGAGGACGTGGTAGAGGAGGTAGCCCGAGCCCTTCCCGAACAGCGACTCGCGGAGAACTTCGTCCTCCGAGCAGCGCACGAACAGGCGCGTGACCGGTAGGAGCTCGACCGTCGGCAGCGTGACGAGGTAGTCCGGCCCCAGGAAGAAGTCCAGTTCGGCGGCGTTCAGCCGCTGGACGGTCTTGTCGTAGACCGGGAAATGGAGGACCGCGAACAGGTAGTCGGGGTAGTCGTCGATCTTCGGGCGCTGGCGCTTGGAGAGGACGTCCTCGACGTCGAGCGCGTGCCAGCCGAAGCGTTCCGCCAGAACGGTCGCCTGCTCCGTGTCCGGAGTGTCGAGGTGAATCCAGGTCAGGCCGTTGTGAGAGAGCTCAGCCGGTTCGCGGACAGCCGGAACGACCTCGGCGCGCACGCCGCGGGGACGGCCACGCCTGATGCGGGGCAGGCTCGGCATAGGTACTGAGCGGGTCGTCCTTCGTCATCACGGCTCTGTTCGCCATCTTACCCCCGGGCCCCTTTGGCCATGGTGATCAGGGCGTTGGCGGTGCTCCCGTTCTCGAGCGTGGTCGTCACTGCGCCGCTGAAGCCCGTGTAGCCGGTGTTGAACGCGCCGGTGAGCACCCAGCTCACGCCCGGCCGGCAGCCCGGGACGCCGTGGCCGTCGAGCGTCCGCATGGTGAAGTCGTGGTTCAGGATGGCGGTGCCGTTGTTCTGCGTCGTGAAGTCGATCGCGAAGCCGTTCGCGTTCCACTGGTTCGCGCCACCCGGTCCCTGGACGACGGTCGCCGAGACGGCCGGCTGGGAGCTGCAGCCGAACACGCTCCCGCCGAACGTGGCCTCGAAGTGGAAGGAGCTGGCGGTGGGGATCGTGACGACGATGCTCGCCGGGCCGGTCATGTTGAAGGTGGTGTCGGTCCAGGATCCCGTC
>JACDER010000052.1 GCA_013816275.1 Actinomycetota bacterium
AATGGATCTGAACGATGCTTCTCGGCGAATACGAGCACACGGTGGACGACAAGGGCCGGATCACGCTTCCGGCCAAGTTCCGCGAGCACTTCAGGAACGGCATCGTCATCACGAAGGGGATGGACAGGTGCTTGTACGCCTATACCCCCGCCGAGTGGGACAGGCTCGTCCAGAGCCAGCTCGCGTCCCTGAACCCGTTCAGCCCCGACAGCAGGAAGCTGCAACGGTTCTTCTTTTCCGGCGCCGTGGAGACGGCTCCGGACAAGCAGGGACGGGTGATGCTGCCGCCCGCGCCCGCGCAGCGCGCGCAGCTCGAGCGCGACGTCGTTATCGCGGGCGTCTACGACCACCTAGAGATCTGGGACCGCTCCGCCTGGCGGGAGCAGATGAGAGAGATCGAGGAGAACGTTGAGGATGCTGCCGAACGCGTCGCAGCCAAGCGCGACTGACCACGTCCCCGTCCTGGCGGCCGAGGTGCGTGAGCTCCTCGCCGTCCGTCCGGAGGAGACGGTCGTGGACTGCACGTTCGGAGCGGGCGGTCATTCCGAGTTGCTCGCGGAGGACCTGCACGGGCGCGGGAAGCTGATCGCGATCGACGTCGACCCGACCGTTCGCCCGGCGTTCGAGCGCTTCCGCCGCCACGCCGGAGTCCAGACGCGCCTCCTGCGGGGGAACTTCGCCATCGTCCTCGAGCAGCTGGCGAGCAACGACGTGCAGGTCGACGCGATCCTGATCGACCTCGGCGTCTCGAGCATGCAGCTCGACCGGCCGGAGCGCGGCTTCTCGTATGCGTCCGACGCGCCGCTCGACATGCGCATGGATCCGTCGGCCCCGCTGTCCGCACGCGAGCTGGTCAACGAGTCCGACGAGCGCGACCTCGCGAACATCTTCCGGCGGTTCGGCGAGGAGCGCTACGCCACGCAGATCGCGCGCGCGATCGGCCGCAAGCGGCGCGAGCATCCGATCGCGCGAACCGGAGAGCTGGTGGAGATCATCAAGCGCGCGATTCCCACGCCCGCGAGATTCGGGGACGGCCACCCGGCCAGACGCGTCTTTCAGGCCTTGCGGATTGCGGTCAACGACGAGCTCGGCGCGCTCGAGTCGGCGCTTCCGGATGCGGTGCGGATGCTCCGGCCGGGCGGCCGGCTCGCCGTGATCAGCTTTCACTCGCTCGAGGACCGGATCGTCAAGCGGTTTCTGCGCGAACAGGCCCGCGGCTGCATCTGCCCGCCCGACTTCCCCATCTGCGTCTGCGGGAACGAGCCTGTCGTGCGAGAGCTGACGCGGAAGGCCGTCCGGCCCGGCGCGGCCGAGCTGGCCGCGAACCCGCGTGCTTCGTCGGCTCGACTGAGAGCGGCGGTCAAGGTTTGAAGCGGCCGAAGCGGCGGTCCCGCCTCACCGGCGGAGTGATCTGGATCGCGCTGATCGCGGTCCTGCTCGCGGGCGTCGTGGCGCTGAACGTCGCCGTCCTCCAGCTCAACATGCGCTACGACAAGCTCGGGCGGACGAAGGTCGACCTCGTAGCGCAGAACGCCGACCTCGAGTCGCAGCTCTCGAGCGCCGCGGCGACACAGCGCATCCAACAGCAGGCGCGCGCTCAGCTCGGGCTCGTCGCAGCCGACCCGGGCACGACCAGGTACATCCAGCTCGACCACTAGGGCCTGAGGTATGGCACGGGGCGCGAACCGGCGGATCAGAATCCTCCTCTTCGTATTCACGCTCGTCTTCGTGCTCACGCTCGGCCGGGCGATGTGGCTCCAGAGCGTGCGCGCGCAGTCGCTCGGCAAGCTCGCGTCCGGGCAGCAGCAGCAGACGGTCACCACGCCCGCCCGCCGCGGGACGATCTACGACCGGCGAGGCCTCCAGCTCGCGATCGGCGAGCAGGCGACGACGGTCTACGCGGATCCGCGGCAGGTGACGGAGCCGGAGGTCGTGGCACGCGCGGTGGGACGCGAGCTCTCGCTCGATCCCGACGAGATCTACCGCACGATCGCCGATCGGTCGAAGGGATTCGTCTACGTGGCGCGGCAGGCCGACCCCAAGGCCGCGGCGCGGCTCCAGCGTCTTCATCTGGCGGGCCTCGGGTTCTACGGGGAGGAGCGCCGCGTGTATCCGCAGGGGCGCGTCGGCGCGTCGCTGCTCGGCTACGCCGGAGTCGACAACCGGGGACTGGCGGGCCTGGAGCTGCAGCTCGACGGTCTCCTCGCGGGCCGGGCGGGCAAGCAGACCGTTGTCCGGGATCCGTTCGGGCGCGCCGTCGACGTCCTCAACTCGACGCCCGAGCGCGACGGGCAGGACGTCCACCTGACGATCGACCACGCGATCCAGGCGAATGCCCAGGCTGAGCTGTGGAGGGCGGTGCACGACTGGCACGCCAAGGGGGCGAATGTGATCGTGATGAATCCGCGAACCGGTGCGATCCTCGCGATGGCCGACGCGCCGGGGTTCGACGCGAACGACTTTTCCAAGGTCTCCGACGACCTCCATCGCAGCCGCGCCGTTACCGACACGTACGAGCCGGGATCGACCTTCAAGCTCGTCACGGTCGCGGGCGTCCTCTCGGACGGGCTGGTCGCGCCCTCGACCACGTTCACGCTCCAGCCCGAGATCCAGGTCGCCGACCGGACGATCCACGATGCCGAGGAGCGCGGCACGGTGACCTACTCGGTCCAGGAGATCCTCTCGCACTCCTCGAACGTGGGCGCGATCACGCTGGCCGAGATCCTTACGAGGCAGCAGCGGGACGTCTCGTACTGGATCTCGCGCTTCGGGTTCGGGCACAGGACGGGGATCGATTTCCCGGGGGAGAGCGTGGGGATCGTCCTTCCGCCCTCCGACTGGACCGGAGCGACGATCGGGAACGTGCCGATCGGGCACGGGATCGCGGTCACGCCCATGCAGATGGCGGCCGCCTACGCGGCGATCGCGAACGGCGGGGTCTGGGTGCAGCCGCACCTCGTCGATCACGTCGGTAGCGCGCCCCGGCCGGCGCTCGAGCACAGGCGGATCGTCTCGCGGGGCGTCGCGACGGAGCTCACCAAGATGCTCAGGGACGTTGTGATCGAGGGGACGGGGACGAAGGCGGAGATCCCCGGCTACCAGGTCGCGGGCAAGACCGGGACGGCCGCAATCCCGCTGCCGACCGGCGGCTACTCGGACCAGAAGTACGTCGCCTCGTTCGTCGGCTACGTCCCGGCCGGTAATCCGCAGCTCCTGATCCTCGTCACGGTCAACGAGCCGCAGGGCGCGATCTTCGGCGGGATGGTCGCAGCGCCGGTCTTCCAGGCGATCGCCAAGTTCGACCTGCAGTATCTGGGGATCCTCCCCCACCAGTAGACTCGGGCTGCGATGAACCTCGATGGTTTCATCGCGGCACTCGCACCAACGGAGGTCGTCGGCGTCGCGCCGGTCGAGGTTTGCGACCTCGCGTACGACGCTCGCACGGTCGCCCCGGGGGCCCTCTTCTTCGCGGTGCCGGGCACTCGGGCGGACGGTCACGATTTCGCGCCCGACGCGGTGGAGCGCGGTGCCGTCGCGCTCGTGGTCGAACGGCCGCTCGATGTGCCGGTGCCGCAGCTCGTCGTGGCGGACGCTCGGGTGGCGATGGCGGTCGGCGCGGACGAGTTCTTCGGCCGTCCCAGCGAGGAACTGGTGGTGGCCGGAGTAACGGGCACGAACGGGAAGACGACGACGTCCTTCCTGCTCTCTGCGATCCTCGAGACCGCCGGACTGCGGCCGGGCCTGCTGGGCACGGTCGAGTGCCGCGTCGGAGGAGAGCGGCGGCCGGCGATCCGGACGACGCCGGAGGCGATCGACGTCCAGCGGACGCTCCGCGAGATGCTTGACGCGGGCGACCGCAGCTGCGTCATGGAAGCGACCTCGCACGGCTCCGAGCTGCACCGCCTCGACCGCATCCGCTTCGACGTGCTCGTGTTCACGAACCTGACCCAGGACCACCTCGATTTCCACGGAACGATGGAGCGCTACTTCGAGGCCAAGCGGCGCCTCTTCCTCGAGGGACGGCCTCCGGCGGCGATCAACGTCGGCGACGACTGGGGGCGGCGGCTCGCGGCCGACCGGCCGGACGCGCTCACGTTCGGGTTCGCACCCGACGCCGAGGTAGGCCCGGACGCGCTCGCAGGTGTCGACTTCAGGCTTCGGGGCCGCTTCAACGTCGAGAACGCGCTGGGCGCACTCGCCGCGTCGCGCCTGCTCGGAATCGAGCCCGAGGCGGCGGTGCGGGGGCTCGAGGCCGTGCCGGGCGTGCCGGGCCGTTTCGAGTCGGTGGACGAGGGGCAGCCCTTCGAGGTCGTCGTCGACTACTCGCACACGCCGGACTCGCTCGAGAATGTCCTGCGCGCCGCGCGCGAGCTGACCGAGGGGCGGGTGATCTGCGTCTTCGGCTGCGGCGGCGACCGCGACCGCGGCAAGCGGCCGGTGATGGGCGGGATCGCCTCCCGGCTGGCGGACGTCCCGATCGTCACGTCGGACAACCCGCGCAGCGAGGATCCGCTTGCGATCATCGAGGAGATCGTGACCGGAATGGAGCCCGGCGCCGAGGTCGACCCGGACCGGCGGAGCGCAATCGCCCGCGCGGTCGAGCTCGCCGGACCGGGGGACGTCGTTGTGATCGCCGGCAAGGGCCATGAGCAGGGGCAGGAGTTCCAAGAGGGCCGCAAGGTGCCCTTCGACGACCGCGAGGTCGCGCGGGAGGCGCTGCGGCGGCTGAGGGTGGGAACGTGATTCCGCTTTCCGTCGAGGAAGTGGCCGAGCTCTGTCCCGGTCGCCTCGACGTACGGCCGGGCGCAGAGACGGTGACCGGAGTCCAGGTCGACTCGCGCAGGATCGAGGACGGGGACCTCTTCGTCGCCGTCGGCGACGGCACCGTGTTCTGCGATGACGCGCTCGCGCGAGGCGCCGCTGCGACGCTCGTCCCGGACGACGTCTTCGGGTCGCTCGCCGCGCTCGGGCGGGCCGTGCGCTCTCGTTGCAGCGCCCGCGTCGCCGCGATCACAGGCTCCTACGGAAAGACGACGACGAAGGACATCCTCGCGTCGATCTCGATCCCGCAGCGCCCAACAGTCGCGGCCGAGCGGAGCTTCAACAACGAGATCGGCGTCCCGCTCACGCTCTGCCGGCTCGAGCCCGACACCGAGATCTGCATCGTCGAGCTGGCGATGCGCGGTTTCGGGCAGATCGCCGAGCTCGCCGAGATGGCGCACCCCGACGTGGGCGTGATCGTCACGATCGGCCCGGTGCATCTCGAGAAGGTCGGCACGCTCGAAGGCGTCATCCGCGCGAAGGGGGAGCTGATCAAGGCGCTGCCGCCGGGTGGGACGGCGATCGTCCCGGCCGATTTCCCCGTCGAGCGCGACGACCTCGAGGTCGTGCGCGTCGGCGAGGACGTGCGCGTGGAGTCGTTCGACCCGCCGCACCTCCGGACGACGCTGGGCGAGGTCGAGGTCAGCTTCGCCGCTCGGCACCTCGCGGTGAACGCGCTCTGCGCGCTCGCCGCTGCGCGCGCGCTCGAGCTCGAGCTCCCGGCGAAGCTCGAGGTCGAGTTTGCGGGCTGGCGCAACCAGGAGGTCGACCTTCCCGGCGGCGGCCTGCTCATCAACGATGCGTGGAACGCGAATCCGATCTCGATGCGCGCGGCGCTCGAGCACCTCCGCGAGCGCGCGAACGGACGGCGCACCGTGGCCGTGCTCGGCGAGATGGCCGAGCTCGGCGACTACGCGGACGAGGCGCACGGGGAGGTCGCCCGCGCGATCGGGGAGACCGGCCCCGACCTCGTCATCGCGGTCGGCCCGAGCGCGCGGGTCTACGGCGGGCGCTGGGCCGCGGATCGCGACGGAGCCCTCGAGCTGCTGCGGGAGGAACTTCGGCCGGGCGACTGCGTCCTCCTCAAGGGTGCGCGCGTGCTCGAGCTCGACCAGCTGGCCGGTGAGCTGGCGCCGGTGAACGCCTGATGGTTCGAGTCCTCGTCGCCGCCGTGATCGCGATGCTGATCGCGATCATCCTCGGCCCGCGGTTCATCGCGTTCCTGCGACGCAACGCGTTCGGGCAGCACATCCGCGAGGACGGGCCCGAGCACCACGTCGTCAAGCAGGGGACGCCGGTGATGGGCGGAGTGCTGATCATGATCGCCGCGTCCGTCGGGTTCCTCGCGATGAGCCGGTACACGCTCCCCGCGCTCACGGTCTTCGGCGTGACGCTGGCCTGCGCCACGATCGGATTTGTGGACGACTTCATCAAGCTGACGCACCGGCGCTCGCTCGGCCTGTCGGGACGCTGGAAACTGCTCCTGCTCGCAGGTGTGACGGTTGGGCTCGGCTTCGCCGTCCACGACGAGCACTTCCGGACGAACGTCTATTTCCCGATCGTCGACGTCCGTCCGAACCTCTGGTGGTTCTGGTACCTGCTCATCTTCCTGATGCTCGCCGGCGCGGCGAACGGAGTGAACCTGACCGACGGCATCGACGGCCTGGCGGCGGGCACCGGGATCATCGCGCTCGTCTGCTTCACCGCGATCAACGTCCTGACCTACATCCGGACGGGCAGCGGCGACCCGAATTCGCTCGATCTCGCGATCCTCGGAGGCGCGCTCGCGGGAGCGTCGATCGGCTTCTTATGGTTCAACGCCTTCCCGGCGGAGGTGTTCATGGGCGACACGGGCTCGATGGGGATCGGCGGCGCGCTCGGGGCCTTCGCCGTCTTCTCGAAGACCGAGGTGCTGCTCCTCGTCGTCGGCGGGATCTTCCTGATCGAAGCGCTGTCCGTGATCCTCCAGGTGGCCACGTTCAAGTTCTGGGGGAGACGCGTCTTCCTGATGGCGCCCATTCACCACCACTTCGAGATGAAGGCGTGGTCGGAGACCAAGATCATGGTCCGCTTCTGGATCGTGGCGGCGATCCTCGCGGCAGGCGCTTTCGCGACCTACTACCAGTACTTCTTCGACTTCCACCCCGAGCTCTTCCACAAGAAGTAATGCGCGCGCTGGTCGTCGGTCTGGGGCGCTCCGGGCAGGCCGCCGCGCTTGCGCTGGCGAGGCGTGGAGACGAGGTGCGCGCGGCCGATCGCGGGGCCGAAATCGAGACCGGCAGGCTTGCCGAAGCCGGTGTCGAAGTCCTGCTCGGGACCGAGGAGGAGGACCTGCTGCAGGACGTCGACGTGGTCGTGAAGAGCCCAGGAGTTCCCGGCGGGGCGCCGCCCGTGGCGGCCGCGCGCGAGCGTGGAATTCCGGTCTGGAGCGAGATCGAGCTCGGGTTCCGGCTGCTGCCCGGGAATCCGCTCCTGGGCGTCACCGGGACGAAGGGAAAGACGACCACCGTCCGACTGCTCGGCGCGATGTTCGCCGCCGCCGGGGAGGACGCGGTGCTGGCGGGCAACGAGCACGCGCCGCTGAGCGAGGTCGCCGGTGAGATCGACGCCGGGACGTGGATCGTGTGCGAGCTCTCGAGCTTCCAGCTCGAGGACGTCCACGAGCTTCGGTGCGACGTCGCGGTGCTGCTCAACCTCGAGCCCGACCACCTCGACCGCCACTCCGACTTCGAGTCGTACAGCGCCGCGAAGCTCCGCATCTTCGAGCGTGCGCGGACGAAGATCGTTCCCCGGGGCTCCGGCCTGGACGGGATCGAGTTCGGCGCAGACGACTCTCTGCCCGCCGAGCCGCTGCTCCCGGGCCGGCACAATCGCGAGAACGCCGCAGCCGCGACCGCGGCGGCGCGCGCAGCCGGCCTTCCCGACGAGGCGATCGCGACCGCCCTCCGGACGTTCGAGGGAGTACCGCACCGGCTCGAGACGGTTGCCGAGATCGGCGGCGTCCGCTACGTCAACGACTCGAAAGCGACGAACACGTCCGCTGCGCGCCGCGCGATCGACTCGTACGAGCAACCGCTCCGGATCATCCTGGGCGGCCGGAGCAAGGGGGAGCGGTTCGATGAGCTGGCCGTCTCGCTCCAGGGCCGCGGCGCCGCGTACCTGATCGGTGAGATCGCCGACGAGATCGCAGCCTCCCTCGACGCGGTGCACGTCCCATACGAGCGCTGCGGCGACCTGGAGACCGCCGTGAACAGCGCCGCTCGCGAGGCCGAGCTCGGTGACGTCGTCCTCCTCTCGCCCGCCTGCGCGAGCTACGACCAGTTCCGGAAC
>JACDER010000053.1 GCA_013816275.1 Actinomycetota bacterium
ACTTCGCGCAGCTTCTTCGGGGTCACGTCCTCGCTCGCCGGATAGACGGGAGCGAAATCGGCGGTCGCGACCAATCCGTTCAGGTCGAACGAGCGAACGTCGAAGCCATAGCGCCCCGGTCGTCCTCTCAGCCGCACGCGCTGCCCCGGCTGAAGCTGACGGGTGAGCCAGGGCTGGTTGAACCAGGTCGCGGAGATCGAGCCGCTGTCATCGGCGACCTTCGCCGTCAGGATCTTCAGGCGTCCCCGGCGTCGCTCCGAGACGGAGATGACCTCGCCGGCGATCGCCACTTCCTCCGTCCCGAACAGGTCGGCGATCCGCCGCTCCGGAGCCGCGGACTCGTACCGGCGCGGCCGGTAGCGGAGCAGGTCGCCGATCTTCCTCAGCCCGAGCTTGGCGAGCCTGGCCCGGACCGTAGGCCCCACGCCGTCCAGCACGTCGAGCGGCCGGTCGAGCGCGTCGGGGCTCGGCGCGCCTCTCGGGCGCGGCCACTGAGCGGGAGGGTCCAGGCCGGCGAAGCCGCTGGGGAGCACGCCTGCAGTGTAGGAGTGGGTCCGGCTAGGAGGGCTTGGCGGAATACCGCTCGTCGTCGGGGTGCGACGGTCGTTCCGAGGCAAGGACGCAGGGAGCGCTCGTATGCTTGTCATACGGGCGCGACTGAGGACGCCGCCTCGGGGCGAGCGGCGCGGCCCGACGGCACAGACTGTATTTCGCCAAGCCCTCCCTAGGAGGGCTTGGCCGGAGCGGCTTTCTGCACCTTGTTGCCCTTGAGGCAGCGGGTGCAGACGTAGACGCGCTTCGCGGCGCCGTTCACCAGGATGCGAACGCGCTGCAGATTCGGCTCGAACCGGCGTCGCGTCGCCACCATGGAGTGGCTCCGGCTGTTGCCGAACGAGGGCTTCTTGCCACAGACTGAGCAGACCTTGGACACGCGGCGAGTGTAGCTATTCGGCACGAATTTGGTTCAGGGCCTCGAGATCTTCCTCGCTCAGGTCCCACTCGCCGGCCGCCGCGTTGGTCCGCGCCTGCTCCGGCGACGTCGCGCCCGCGATGACGGAACCGACGGCCGGTTTCGCGGCGAGCCCGGAGATCGCGACCTCCAGCAGCGTCTTGCCCCGTTCCTGCCCGAACCGCTCGAGTGCCTCGATCTGATCGAAGACGTCGTCGGTCAGGCGCTCCGGCCGGCCCTCGAGACGCGTTCCCGGCGGAGGAGGATGGCCGCGGCGGTACTTCCCGGTCAGGAGGCCGTGGGCGAGGGGGAAGTAGGGCAGGATCCCGATCCCGTACTGCACGCAGGCGGGCGCGAGCTCGGCCTCGACCCCGCGGGCGAGCAGCGAATAGTGGTTCTGCGCGCCGATGAACCTGGTGCCGCCGTCGCGGCGCGCGACGTGCTCGGCCTCGACCACCTGCCAGGCCGCGCGGTTCGACGAGCCGATGTAGCGCACCTTGCCCTCGCGAACGAGCTCGTCGAGCGCGGCAAGGGTCTCCTCGATCGGAGTCACGGGGTCGGGGAAATGGAACTGGTAGAGGTCGATCCACTCGGTCTGAAGGCGCTGAAGCGAGCTTTCGACCGCGGCTCGTATGTAGCGCCGCGATCCGCGCGCGCCCCAGTCCGGCCTGTTCTTGCCTTGCATGTCGCCGCCGAACTTCGTGGCCAGGACTACTTCGTCGCGGCGGCCCTCGAGGGCGTCGCCGATGAACGACTCGCTGTCTCCGCCGCCGCCGTAGATGTCTGCGGTGTCGATCAGCGTGATCCCCGCGTCGATCGCGGCCTCGACCACCGCTCGTGTCTGCCGGCGGTCGCAGCGCGTGCCGAAGTTGTTCGTGCCGAGCCCGACGACCGAGACCATGAGGCCCGACGAGCCGAGCGCCCTGTGCTTCACAGGCTCTAGCCTGCGGAAGCGCGGAGCTTGGTGAACATGTCCGCCATCTCGAGCGCGCTGTGCACCGCGTCGACTGCGCGGTCGATCCGGGCCTCGGCCTGCTGCCGCGTCTCGCACGTGAGGACGCCGAACGACACAGGTGTCCCGGTCTCGAGCGCGGCGAGCTGGAGGCCGCTCGCGGCCTCGGACGAGATGAAGTCGAAGTGCTTGGTCTCGCCGCGGATGACACAGCCGAGGGCCACGACGCACGCGTAGCGGCGCGTCTTCGCGAGCGCCATCGCCGCAAGCGGGAGCTCGAATGCTCCCGGCACGACGGCGATCGTGATCGCATCCTTGGCGACGCCGCTCAGCTCGAGCTCGTCCAGCGCCCGCTCGAGCAGCCGATTCGTGATCTCACCGTTGTACCGGCTCACGACCACCGCAACGGCCAACCGATCGCCGTGCGACTCCCCCTCCAGCGCCCGGTAGCCGTCCGGGACGTCGAGACCCGCGGGGGCGTGGTCGACCACGGGCTCCGGCTCGTCCGTCGTCTCCGGCTCCGGCTCGTCCGTCGTCTCCGGCTCCGGATCGGGCTCCACTGCATAGTCGGGAACGGGCTCGGAAAAGGCGGGAACGGGCTCGGAGAAGGCGGGGAGCGCCTCGGCGAGCGGCGCGGGCTCCGGCTCTACCTCTTCGACTTCCTCCACCTCGGCTTCCTCCACCACGTCCTCGGCGGCGTAAGCAGGCACGGGCTCGTACGGCTTCGCCGTCTCCCAGGGCGGCCGCTCGGGCTCGGGATCCGGGTCGGGATTCCGCTTCTCCTCGACCTCCTCGTCGAGGTCGAATGGCCGCCGGAAGTCGTCGTAGCGCTCAGTCATCCTGCGCATTCTCTACGTCGTATCGGAGGTCCTGATGGTGGAGGCGATGTCCGAGCTTCTCCTTCTTGGTCCTCAGGTACCCGAGGTTCTCGGCGTTGGGCGGAATCTCGATCGGAACCTGCTCGACGACGGAGAGACCGAACCCCTCGAGTCCGACGATCTTCTTCGGGTTGTTCGTGAGGATGCGGATCGTCGAGAGGCCGAGGTCTGCCAGGATCTGGCTGCCGATTCCCCAGTCGCGGGAGTCGGCCGGAAAGCCGAGCTCGAGGTTCGCCTCGACGGTGTCGAGGCCGGTCTCCTGGAGCTCGTACGCCTTCAACTTGTTGAGCAGGCCGATGCCGCGGCCCTCCTGCGCCATGTATAGGAGCACGCCACGGTCCTCGGAGGCGATCCGGTGCAATGCCAGGTCGAGTTGCTCGCCGCAGTCGCAGCGCAACGAGTGGAAGACGTCGCCGGTCAGGCACTCTGAGTGGACGCGGACAAGGACGTCGTCGGCACCCTCGACCGCGCCCCTGACGAGGGCCAGATGGGGGCGGCCGGTCAGCGTCTCGCGGTAGGCGATCGCCGTGAACTCGCCGTACTCGGTCGGGAGCCGGAGCTGGGCGGTACGCTCGACGAGCTTCTCGGTCCTGCGCCGGTACTCGACCAGATCGGTGACGGTGATCATCTTCAGCCCGTGCCGTTCGCAGTACGGGATCAGGTCGGCGACACGCGCCATCGTCCCGTCCTCGTTCATCACCTCGCAGACGACGCCCGCGGCGGTGAGACCGGCGAGGCGGGCGAGGTCGATCGACGCCTCGGTCTGGCCCATCCGCTCGAGCACGCCCCCGGCGCGCCCGCGAAGGGGAAGGATGTGACCGCCCTCGATCAGGTCGTGCGGCGTCGACTTCGGGTCGATCGCGACCGCGATCGTGTGTGCCCGGTCGGCTGCGGAGACTCCCGTCGCGATCCCCTCCCGTGCGTCGATCGTGGTCGTGTACGCGGTTCCGAGCCTCGATTCCCGGCTCGACGCCAGGAGGCGCAGCTGGAGCTCGTCGGTTCGCTCTTCCGTCAGGCAGAGGCAGATCACGCCTCGTCCGTGGGTGGCCATGAAGTTGATCGCTTCCGGCGTGGCGAACTCCGCCGCGATCGTCAGATCGCCTTCGTTCTCCCGGTCGGGTGCGTCGACGACGACAACGAACTTGCCCTGACGAACGTCGGCGATGGCGTCCTCGATGGTCGCAAAGGCCGTGCGCTCCTGAAGTGCCATCGGGCTAATCGTATTGACTCCCCAGCAACTGCCGGACGGAGGCCTACCCCTCGGCGATCAGCCTCACCTGCCCGGCAACAACCGCTCGACGTACTTCGCGAGCACGTCGGCCTCGAGGTTGACCGCGTCGCCCGGGCGCAGGGCGCCGAGCGTCGTCACCTCGAGTGTGTGCGCGACGAGCGCCACCGTGAACGAGTCCTGGTCGAGCTCGGCGATCGTCAGCGAGACACCCTCCACGGTGATCGAGCCCTTCTCGACGCAGTACCGGAGGATCTCTGGAGGGGCCTCGACCGTCAGCCGGACGTCTCCGCCGCGTTCGGCCGAGCGCACCCGGCCGACGCCGTCGACGTGACCCTGGACGTAGTGCCCTCCGAGAGGCTCCCCGGCCCGGAGCGCCGGCTCGAGGTTCACCTCGTCTCCGAAGGGCTTCCCACGCGCAAGCGTCTCCTCCATGACGTCGAAGAAGAGGCGGCCGTCCTCGCGTCCTGTGACGGTCAGGCAGATTCCGTCAACCGACACGGAATCGCCGATCCCCGGCTCGAGGGCCGACTCGACGACCAGGCCACCGTCGGCAAACGAGACCACGCGGCCGCGCTCCCGAACGATTCCCGTGAACACGAGAAGAATCTAGCCGCAGCGGTTCAAGACGAGCGTGTCGAACTTGGTTTCGGCTCTGTAGTCTCCGACCGCCCACACCTGACCCGAATGGAGCGCCGCAACTCCTGCCAGGACGTTGTACCCGTCGGGTGGACTGGGGCTCGGACTGGAAACGAGCGTCCAGGCAGCCCCGTTCCAGTGGAGGACCATGGTCTTGTAGCCAGACGGGGTCTCGGGCTGTGCGGCCGAGATGCCGACTGCCCACACGTCGTTCGCCGAAACGGAGGCAACTCCCGCGAGCAAATTCAGGAAGGCTCCCCCCGACGGGCTACCCACAACTTGCCACGAGCTTCCGTTCCAGTGTTCGATCAGGTTCGTCGCGTAGCTGTTGTTCGGCCCCAGGATGTAACCCACCGCCCAGACGTTGTTGCTGGCGATGGCGTCGACCGCAGTCAGGTGATTCGGCGTTGTCCCTCGGCTGGGGCTCGGGACGACCTTCCAGGACTTGCCGTTCCAGTGCTCGATGAGCGTCTTCGAGACGCCGTTCTTCAGCACCCTGCCAACGGCCCAGATGTCCGAAGCCGACAGCGCGTCGATCGCTCGCAACGTCGAGCCCACGGGGCCGGGTGCCGCGACTACCGCCCACTCCTTCCCGTTCCAGTGCTCGATCAGAGGACGGCCAGGCCCAGTGAGATCACGGATACCGACGGCCCACATGTTGCGGCCGGAGATGACTTCGAGGCCGGTCAGCACGGAAGACGTGGGGCTTGGGCTCTTGACGACCGTCACCCCTCCGGGCGTCCAGTGTTCGACGAGCACCTTGCTCTTTTTGGCCAGGGCGGCGCCCCCGACTGCCCAGACGCTCTTGGCCGACACGATGCCGACGTCGCTCAGGTAGTTGTCGCCGCTGCTCACATTCCGTCCCTTGATCGCCACCCAGGCGCTCCCGTCCCAGCGCTCGAACAGGGCCCGGTCGGAACTGTTGGTCCCAGCCGCGCGCCAGTTCCCCCCCGCCCAGGCAAGGGAGGGTGAGACCGCGTCAACGGAGACGAGCGCGCTGTAGGCCTGGCCGGGGCTCGCGCTCGGGACGATGCTGAGAGTAGGCCCGCACGCCGCCGTGCGGCCCGAGCTCAGGAGTGGAAATGTCAAGGCTCCGAGCGCGATCAGCGCCCCGAGCGCCCAGGGACGCATGGAGCGCACGTTACCGTGTTCGCCTCGCATTCGAGAGCAGCTCCGCTCTAGCCGAGTGCGAGCGCCTCGAGCGTCTCGCGGGCGACCATCTGGAGATGGCCGCGGCTCGCGTCCGACCGTCCGAGCTCCGTCATCAATTCCTCGACGGCCTCCGCTCCCTCACCTTCCAGGCCCTCCGAGCTGAGGGATGCGCGGATCGCGTCGTCGTCAATCTGGCCGGTGAGCCAGTGGGTGATCAGGTCGATGTTGCGATCTTCAGGGTTCACTTTGCGATGACGCTTCGTCGAAGGCGGGCGGATGGGTGGATGCGAGGCAAGGACGCAGGGAGCGCGCGGATCCGGAGGATACGGGCGCGACTGAGGACGCAGCATCGCGCCGCCCAGCGCACGCCTTCGGCACAAGGCTACGTCGCGAAGGGAACCTCAAGGTTCATGGATGTAGGCCGTCAAGAGGATGTCCTCACCGACGGGCCGGGCATTCAAGCGGAAGAGCGGGATTGGTGCATCGAGATCCGCGAGGAAGCGGGGGCCGTCGCCGCCGACCAGTGGTGCGACGAAGACGAGCAGCTTGTCGACCAGGCCGGCCTCGAGGAAAGCCGTAGCGAGCGTCGGGCCCCCCTCCAGGAGGAGCGACTGGACTCCCTCTGCGGCCAGCCGGGCGAGCTCCCGGTCGAGGGGCCCCGCGAGCAGCTCTAGATCTGAATCTTCGGGGAGCGGGCGTCTTCCGAAGGCGAGCCGGCGCGGCTGGCGCGGGGCGTCAACGTCACGCGCATCGAGCCGCGGCGCATCGGCGCGCACCGTCCCCATGCCGACGGCGACCGCGTCGGCGGCCGCGCGCAGCTCGTGCACGAGCCGCCGGCTCTCCTCTCCGGAAATCCAGCGCGAGCCGGGCACCGTCACGCGTCCGTCGAGCGTGACCGCGACCTTGTAGGTGACGAACGGGCGGCCCTGGCCCACCCAGGTCCGCCAGGCCTCGTTCTGCTGCCGCGCCTCGAACGAGTCGACCAGCTCGGTCTCGACCCCCGCGGCGCTCAGGCGCTCGAGCCCACCGCCGTGGTCCGGATGCGGATCGAGCGAGCCCGTTACTACGCGGGCGATCCCGGCCGCGAGCACCGCGTCGACGCACGGCGGCGTGCGCCCGTGGTGCGAGCAGGGTTCCTGGGTGACATAGAGCGTCGCTCCGCGTGCCCGCTCCCCTGCCGCTTCGATGGCATTCACCTCGGCATGCGGGCTGCCCGGGCGCTCGTGCCAGCCCTCGCCGACGACCTCGCTCTCGCGGACGAGGACGGCGCCGACGACCGGATTCGGATGCGCCGTGGCGCGCCCGCGCTCGGCCAGCTCGAGCGCGCGCTGCAAGCTCACGCGACTAGGTCGGCGAGGCGGCGGTATGCCTGAACGGGATCGTCGTGGCCGAAGACGCTTGTTCCCGCCACGAACACGTCGACGCCGGCACCGCGCAGCTCGCGCGCGTTCTCCTCCCCCACGCCTCCGTCCACCTCGATCAGCCGCTCTGGAGGAAGGAGCTCGCGCAGCCTCCGGATCCGCGGCAGCGCCTCGGGCATGAAAGCCTGGCCCGAATAACCCGGATGGATGCTCATGCAGTTGACGAAATCCGTTCCCTCCGAAGCGGCGGCCGCGTCCTCGGGGCTCGTCTCCGGGTTGAAGGCGAGCCCGACGCCCAGGCCCAGCGCGCGGGCCTGCTCATAGACCGCGGGCAGGTCGTCGCAGGCCTCGTAGTGGACGGTGACGCTGTCCCCACCTGCCTTCGCGAACGCTTCGAAGTGCCGCTCTGGCTGCTCGACCATCAGATGGCAGTCCAGATGCGCGCCGCCGTCGTGGATGAGCTTCGAGATCGACTCGAGCACGATCGGGCCGATCGTGACCGGCGGGACGAAGTGGCCGTCGCCGGTGTCGAAATGAAAGATGCGGACGCCGGCGTCGAGCATCTCCTGGATCTGCTCTCCGAGCCGCGCGAAATCGGCCGCATACAACGACGGCGCGATCTCGGGGCCGCGGGCCCAGTCGCTCCAGCTCACGTCGGTGATCTTAGGCGTGCGATGAAGAACCCGGACGTCCCGTGCACGTGCGGGAGCGTGAGCAGGAACTCGGGCCGGCGCGGATGGCGGAACTTGGGCCACTCCTCGCCGAGCGGCTCGGGCTCGAGGGCCAACGCATCGACGACGTCCTCGTTCTCCGCGGCGTTCATCGTGCAGACGGAGTAGGTGACCGTCCCTCCCGGGCGGACGCGTTCCGCGGCGGCGCGGAGGAGCGCGAGCTGCAGGTCAGGGAGCGGCTCGGCGCGCCAGCGCGCATCGGGCCGCGAGGC
>JACDER010000054.1 GCA_013816275.1 Actinomycetota bacterium
CGAGGCGCCGACGACAGCAGAGAGTCCCGACGCGCAGAGCCGGTTGACGGTCACGCCCGCAACCGATTCGGGGAGCCCGGCGAGGAGCGCCGCCATGCGCGCGACGTTGCGGTTGTCCTCGCCGGCCTGGTTGGCTGCGCCGAAGTAGACGTCCTCGATCTCGGCCGGCTCGACGCCGGCCCGGCTCACGGCCTCCGCGATGACGATCGCAGCGAGGTCGTCCGGGCGGACGCCGGAAAGAGCCTCGCCGTAGCGCCCGACCGGCGTCCGGACGGCGGACAGGATGACCGCGCGACTCACGCGTCGAGTCTAGTCCCGGACTCCGAGAGCCTCGCGATCGCGGCCAGCCCCTCCCCGCCGAGATCGACGCTGAACTCGTTCAC
Source organism: Actinomycetota bacterium (assembly GCA_013816275.1). GTDB lineage: Bacteria > Actinomycetota > Thermoleophilia > Gaiellales > Gaiellaceae > JACDER01. The sequence goes on from JACDER010000054.1 coordinate 384, forward strand.
GTACAGAGCGATGTGGGCGTCGCAGACCTCGTCCGAGAGCTCCTGCGAATGCTCGCGCACGTAGTCGCGGCTCTCCTCGGGATGGGCGAACGCATACTCGACCGAAGCGCGAATCGCTGTCTCGGCGGCCGCGACCGTCTCCCCGGGCAGCTCCGCCCGTGCATAGATCCCCGCGAGCGGAACCGGAAGGCCGGTCTCGCCCTCCCACCAGTCCCCGAGATCGGCGACCGACACGAGGCCGTGCTCGCCGTAGGTGAACCGGCTCTCGTGGATGATCAGGCCGGCATCGACCTCGCCGGCGGCGACGGCGGAGAGGATGCGGTCGTAGCGGAGCTCCACCACCTCTCCGAGGTCCGGAGCCGCGAGTCGCAGGAGCAGGAACGCGGTGGTGTCGTAGCCCGGAATGGCGACCCGCCCGGTGGCCGCCTCGCCCAGTTCCGCAGCTGCGCGGGCGACGACGAGGGGGCCGACCCCGTGCCCGAGAGCAGCGCCGCTTCGCAGCAGCCGGTAGCGGTCGCCCACCGCGGTCGCCGCACCGAAGCTGAGCTTGGTCAGGTCGATGTCGCCGGAGCGTGCCCGCCGGTTCAGCTCCCCGATATCGAGTAGCACCGGCTCGACTGTGAACGGCGCGTCGACGAGGCCGTGGACGAGCGCGTGGAAGGCAAAGGTGTCGTTGGGGCAGGGCGAGAAACCGAAGGTCAGCTGGCCCACGCGCGCAGCTCCTCGAGGAGTGGCGGGACGATCTCGGCCAGGCGCCCCAGAGCGTCGTCGATCCGCCACAGGCCGCGATCTGCATCTTCGGGACGGTTTGAGATCGTCCGGACCTCCACCGCCGGCACGCCGGCCAGCTCGGCCGCCCGCAGCACCGAGAAGCCCTCCATCGCCTCCACCTCGCAGGCGCTTCCGCCCCCGACCCGGCCGCATGTGGCGATCGGCAGGACATGTGCGTCCGGGAGCGCCCGCCGGGCCGCCTCGACCAGCTCCGCCGACGGAGAGGCGCGTTCGACCCTCGGAAGAGTCGAGGCGGCATCGACGATGTCGCAGTAGAGCGCTTCGGCGCCGATCACCACCGAGCCCGGCTCCAGCTCCGGAGCGCCGGCGATACCGACGTGCAGGACGGCATCGGGCCGGGCCTGAGCGAGAGCCGAAGCAGTCGAGATCGCGGCTTCCACCGGCCCGATGCCACAGAGGAGCGTGTCTGCCCCTTTGACCGAGGCGAGCTCGCGTTCGGTGGCAGCGACGACGAGGATCATGGTTGAACCTTGCCTAAACTCCGGCCATGGCGGACGAGGCGGCGCTCAGCGACGCCATCCAGGACTATCTCAAGGAGATCTACAAGCTCAGGACGGACGGCGGCAAGGTGACGACGACCGCGCTCGCCAGGCGCCTGCGCGTCTCCCCGGCCTCCGTCAGCGCCATGGTCAAGAAGCTCGCAGCGCTCGGTCTCGCCGAGCACGTCCCCTATCGCGGCGTCGACCTCACGCCCGCGGGCGAGCGGGTCGCCCTCGAGGTCGTCCGCCACCATCGCCTGCTGGAGCTCTACCTCGCCGAGACCCTCGGCATCGCGGTCGAGTCGGTACACGCCGAGGCCGACCGGCTCGAGCACGTGCTCTCGGACGAGCTCGAGGCCCGCATCGACAGCGCCCTCGGCTATCCGACCCACGATCCGCACGGCGACCCGATCCCGGACGCGCAGCTCCAGATGCAGGCCGAGCGGGAGGTGCGGCCGCTCTCGGCACTCGGAGCGGGAGAGGAGGCCACGGTGCTTCGAGTCCCGGACGACGACGAGCTCCTGCCGAAGCTGTCCAGCCTCGGACTGGTGCCCGGCCGGACGATCGTGGTCAAGAAGCTGCGACCGTTCACGATCGCGATCGAGGGGGTCGATCGCGTGGTGCCGCGGAAGCTCGCGGACGCAGTCGGAGTCGGTTGAGCCGGACGAGCTCCTCCGAAGGAAGCAGCGCCGGCTCGCCGAGTTGCCGCGCGATCGCGTAGACCTGCGCGGCCTCCTCGACGGCGAAGGCGCAGCGGAGCGCCTCCTCGAGGGAGCGCCCGAGGCACACCGGTCCGTGGCTACGCACGATCGCGGCCCAGGCATCGCCGGCTGACAGCACCGCCTCCCCCATCGCGCGCTCCCCGGTTGGGGCATAGGAAACGACGGGGATCGGCCCCCCGACTGCGGCCGCCTGCTCGGCCAGCACGACGGGGATCTCGTCGAGGACCGAGGCGAGAGCCGTGGCGTACGGCGAGTGCGTGTGCACGACCGCGGCCGCCTCGGGCCGTCCCGACTGGATGGTGAGATGCATCGGGAGCTCGACGCTCGGGGCGGCGCCCTCGATCAGCTCACCTTCAGGGTCGACGACGGAGACGTCCTCGGGACGCATCCGGTCGTACGAGATCGACGTGGGAGAGACGGCGATCAGCCCGCTCTGCGGGTCGCGGGCGCTGACGTTCCCGGACGTGCCGGTGACGAGGCCGCCCGCCTCCAGCCGCCGCAGGACGTCGACGACCTCTGCCCGGAGCTCGGCGATCTTCAACGCCGGCCGAAGAACCAGCGCTCGAGCGGCTTGAGCAGCTCCTCGCGGATGAACGGGCGCACATGCTCGGACCGTCCGTCCTGCTCGGACACGCGGAGATCGTCCTCTACGGTCGTGTTTGCCACCTCGAGGGCGTCCTGCAGCTCGTGTCCCTCGAACACGTAGTCCTCCATCCGGGGCTCATCGCTCGGTCGGTGCTGAGGATTGACGCAGCGCCCAACAGCCCAGAGACCCCCGGCCCGGCGCTCGATCCAGATCACGATCCGCTCGGGCGCGCCGGAGTCGTCGACCCCATTGACCTCGCGCTCTGCGAACCGGCCGGCGTTCGCCCTCCGCTTCACGCGTTTACTCTATCGCCGTGGGCAAGCTCTCGAACCTCTTCCGGAATCCATTTTCCTTCCTCGGCGCCACGTCGGCGAAGGAGGAGCGGCTCGCGGCCTACGTGATCCGCGAGCATGACCGAGGGCGGCCCTTGGCGGAGATCCTGGACGATCCGTACATCCGGAACCGGGCGACCGACCAGGAGCGGGCTCGGATCCTGGACCGCCCCGAAGTGGTCCGCGCGATCGGCGAGGACATCGTGGAGGGAGTCCGCGCCGACATGGGTCAGAGGTAGGGCCTCCTTTTACAGCTGAAGCCCGATGCCGCGCTCGCGCGCGCGCGCGACGGCCAGGGCTCCGATCGCGACATCCCAGGCGGCGAGCCCGTTCGACTTGAACACGATCACGTCCTCACTCGACTGACGGCCCTCGAGCTCACCGGCGACGACCTCTTGTAGCTCGTGCACCTCGAGCCAGTCGAGAACGCCGTGCTCGACCGGCTCGACCAGATCACCCGATTCGTTCCTCGCCTGTTCCCGTGAGTCGCAGCACACGAATGCAGCGCGCTGGAGGACGACGTCGTCGAGCTCGCGAGCGTTTCGCCGGTTCGCGCCCATCGCGCAGACGAGCGCGCCGGGCTGGAGCCACTCGCCACGCAGGACGGGATCGCGGGACGTGGTCGCGGTGACGACGATGTCCTGTTCTGCGGCATCGCTGTGGCTCTCCCCCGGCTCGGCGCGGGTCCGCTCGCAAAAGGAGGAAAGCCGCTCCGGCGTCCGGCAGTAGGCGACGACTCGCTCGATCGACGGCAGGGCCGCGCGGATGCACGCGACCTGGCTCTCGGCCTGCCAGCCGCACCCGATCACGCCCAGCGAGCGGGCGCCCGGCTTCGCGAGATACCGCCCCGCCACGCCGCTCGCCGCGCCCGTGCGCAGCTGTCCGAGCCGGTCGGCCTCGATCACAGCAACCGTCTCTCCCGCGGCGAAGAGGCTGACGACGAAGGTCGCGCCGTCCTGCGAGGCGAGATAGGTCTTCGATCCGGCCAGGCCAAGCTCTGCGTCGGCCGCGGCCATCACGGCGAGCGCGCCGTCCGGCATCCGAAGCCGCAGGCGCGGCATGTTCTCGATCGCACCGCGGGCCAGCCGGTGGAAGCACTCCTCGATCGCGTCCACCGCCTCTCCGGGCTCGAGCAGGCCGTCGACGTCCTCTTCCTTCAGGTACAGCGGCAAGCAGATGAGTCTAAAGAGCACCTAACGGAACGGAGCACGGGCAGCGCGTGGCCATCCCGTTAGGCGCTTACGAGGACTTCTTCGGGATGAAGCTGATCCGCCCCGACGTCTCGAGCACGGCCCAGGCAATGTCGTCGAGCGACGCGATCTGCTCGAGCCGCGCCGCTTGGGCGAGCTCCTCCACGGCGATCCGCTCCCGCTTGAGATTCGCCTCGATCACGTTTCCATCCTGGACGACCACGATCGGATAGCCCTCGAGCACGGGCCGAAGCCGCTTGAACTTGAAGTTCAGATAGGAGGTTCCGACCTGAAGCGCTGCGAAGGTTCCGACCGCGATCATCGCTCCGGTCACCGAGTAGTCGCTCTGCGTCAGCCCCTGCTGGAGGGCGTCGCCGATGATGATGAGCAGGACGAGGTCGAAGGGTTGCAGCGACGACAGCTCCCGACGACCAGCCAGACGCATGAGCAGGAAGACGAAGACGTAGAGGACGACTGCTCGGATTGCGATATCCATGGCTCAGGGAAAGATCGTCACGTCGCGTCGGGAAGTGAGCAGGAGGGTCTTGCCGTCGAAGACCTGCGTCTCCTCGGTGCGCATGCCGAAGGTCGTGGGGTTCACCTGCATCTGGAGATAGAGGGAGTACGTCTGGCCCTGGGGAATGTGGCCGAGGTCGAACGAGAGCCGGCCGTCCTTGCTGGCCTCGCCGACGGGCGAGGGCTCGATCGTGTTGAACGTGATGCCCTCGATCCACTCCGGGGAGAGGACGACGATCGCATCCTTGATCTCCTGGGAGGCGATGATCCTCAACCGCGTCTCGAAGGTGAGGCCGCTGCGCAGCGAGGTCGGAGAGTGGATCGTCAGCGTCGCCGCCGGGACGGCCATCTCGGAGGTCGAAGAGCGCTGGCCGAACACGTTCGCGAGGGCGGCGACGATGAACGCGGTGAGGAGGAGGAACAGCGTCCGCCGGACCCACAGCTCCTTCGACCGCTTCGCAAGGTAGCGATCCCGTTTGAGGACGATGGTGTCCGGGATCTCCGCCACGCGGCCCCTTTCGGCGGAAGGCGGAATGCTCCTGCGCGGCTAGGCTGCGCGGCTAGACTGGGCGGCCCGGCGCCCGTAGCTCAGGGGATAGAGCGCTGCCCTGCGGAGGCAGAGGTCGCAAGTTCGAATCTTGCCGGGCGCATAACCGCCCGAAATCCGCCCGCGCTCCGCGCGGGCATGCGATTTCGGGAGAGAGGCGTCGGATACGAGCGGTTGCGTGCGCGCACGGGTGAAGCCCGCACGCGCGTCGATCGACCCCAGTCCAGTCCAGCCAACTGTGGCAGGATCGCCGCAACCGTCTACGAGGGAGGAGATATGGCTCCGATCACTGCCAGCATCGAGATCGACTGCCCACCCGAGAAGGTCTTCGACTACCTCTCCCAGCTCGACCGGCACGACGAGTGGCAAGACGCGGTCAAGACCATCGAGGTTCTGACGCCCGGCCCGACGGCCGTCGGCAGCCAAGCGCGAATCACGAGGGAGGGACCTGGTGGCGACCAGACGATGGCCTATGAGATGACCGAGGTCGACGGTCCTCGATCGTTCGCATTCAAGGGAATCGACGGATCGATCAGGCCCGTGGGCCGGGTCGTCCTCTCGCCGCTCGACGGCGGGGCACGGACCAAATACGACTTCGAGTTCGACTTCGAGACGCACGGGCTAACCGGGAAGATGTTCGGCAAGATGGCTCGCCGCGGCGCGGAGAAGGAGATTCCCGAGGATCTGGCGCGGCTGAAGGCGAAGCTGGAGAGCAGCTAACCGAAGGAGAGTTCGGCGTCTTCGGGCACGTTTGCCCGCACGTAAGCGAGCGCGACGCCGGAGACCGCGCTCGTGATGCGGCCGACGACCTTTCCGTCGTACCGGATCTCCGCGCCAGGCCGTGCGTCTTCTCTGAGGACGCGTAGACCGCGGTTTGCATGGCCGCGGTAATGGAGCCGCGCGACGGGCTCCTGGCCCGGGTAGCAGCCCTTGCTGAAGGAGATGTGCGTGCGGTCGAGGCCTGCCTCCGCCGGAAGGATGTTCTCGTCCAACTCCTTGCCCCAGGCCGGAACTCCCGCCTCGATGCGCGCGCGTTCCAGCTCCTCTTCGCTCGCGGTGGGCTCGAGGCCCTCGTCCACCCGCTCCGCCGCCTCCGAGAAGTCGCCGTCCCAGACGAGCACGGACGTGTGCCGCTCTGGCTCGATCTCGCATTTCGCGGCGAAGCGAGCCCTTCGCAGCGTCTCGCGAACGGTCTCCCCGAGGCCCGGCTCGGTCAAGAGAAGGAAGTCGGCTTCCCCCCGGCGCAGCACTCGAAGAGGAGCGATGATGCGGCCCTTCGGCGTCAAGAGCAGGGCGTCGCAGGGGGCCGTCGTGACGTCGTTCGAGAGCATCCGCTGAAGGAAATCCTCCGCGTCCGGCCCGCGAACACCAACGAAATCTCGTGGCCTCTCAGCGATTGACATCGCAATTAGTCTAGGTCGGTGCACCGCCCGGCGAACACGGCGCGCTCCAGCGGCTGCAAAGCCGCGCCGGGCGGCGTCCTCAGTCGCGCCCGTATGACAGGCATACGGGCGCTCTCTGCGTCCTTGCCCCGCGGCGCTTTTCGCTCGCTGGAGCATCACCGTGCCCACCGGACGGCGCGCTGATGTTTCGCTCCAGAGCGGAAAAGAAGGTCGCGGACGCCGGCTACGACCCCTCGCGCCTCCCGCCTGGGCAGTACCTGACCGAGAAGTGGCCCGTGCTGCACGCGGGGAGCGTGCCGACCGTCGACCTGGCCACCTGGGACTTCCGGATCTGGGGCGAAGTCGAGAACCCGATCCGGCTCTCGTGGGAGGAGCTCGAGCAACTCCCTTCGAGCGAGGTGACGGTGGACATCCACTGCGTCACGCGCTGGAGCCGCTTCGACACGACCTTCCGCGGCGTGCACTGGAGCGAGCTCGCGAAGCTCGTCCAGCCGAAGCCGGGGGCACGGTTCGCCGTCGCCCACGCCGAGCAAGGGTTCACGTCCAACGTTCCGCTCGAGGCAATCGAGGCCGACGACGCGCTCATCGCGTACGGGGCCGACGGCGAGCCGCTCACGCCCGACCACGGCTGGCCGCTTCGCCTGATGGTGCCGAGCCGGTACTTCTGGAAGAGTGCGAAGTGGCTGCGCGGGATCGAACTGCTCGACCACGACCGGCCCGGCTTCTGGGAGCGGTACGGCTACAACAACAACGCCGACTTCACGAAGGAAGAGCGGTACGGCTTTTAGCACGGGGGAAACCAGGTTTCCCCCGTGAGCCCTTCTTAACGAGTGACCTCGAGATAGGCGAGGCACCAATCAAACTGGCCGAGTTCTGGAGGGCAGCTCTCGGGTACGAGCATCTCCAGCTCCCGACGGACTTCCAGGCGAAGATCGACGAGGAGATCGCGGCAGGCAAGCTCGACCCGACGGCCTGGGCGATGCTCACCCCGCCGGACGGCCAGGGACCGCGTCTCTTGTTTCAGCGCGGACCGAAGACTCCGACCGAGTCGATCCCGATCCACCTCGACCTCAACGCGGACGATCCCACCGCCGACGCCGAGCGACTCGTCGTGCTCGGCGCCACTTTGGTGGAGCACAAGTC
>JACDER010000275.1 GCA_013816275.1 Actinomycetota bacterium
GGCTTTCACCTTCCGTCCGCGCCGAATGCGCGCGGCGTCGCCGACGCTTGGGCGTGTGCGGCGGACGAGACCTCGCCCAACCCGCAGCCGATCAAGCTGCTCGTCGTCTCGGGAGACGAAGCCGCCGCCGACCCGAACGTCCGCCGGCTGGCGGAGCACGCCGAGTCGGTGCTCGCGATCTGCATGTTCGAGCACCTCGTCCGGGGCTGGGCCGATCTCGTCCTGCCCGGGACGAGCTACCTCGAGCGCGACGGCACCTACGTCAACCTCGAGGGCAGGCTCCAGCGGCTACGGCGAGCGGTGATCCCGCCCGCGCCCGACGAGCTCGCGTGGCTCGCCAAGCTGGCGGAGCGCTTCGACGTCGAGCTGTCCCCCTATCCGCCCCAGGTCTTCGCGGAGATCTCCGAGCGGGCCTTCGGAGGGATGCCCTTCGGCGAGGTCGGCGAGCGGGCTCCGCTGCCGCCGCGCGAGGCTCCCGGCGAGGCTCAGGTCGCCCCCGCCGCGGACACCCGCACCGTGGGCGGCGGCCCGGTCCAGCTGCTCCGCTACCGGCCGCTCTTCTCCGGCCCCGCGGTCGAGCGCGTCCACGAACTTCAGTTCCAGCGCCCCGCCGGCGAGATCGAGCTGGCCGCAGAGGACGCATCGTCGCGCGGGATCGCTTCAGGCGACCTGGTGAAGGTGAGCTCGAACGGCACCTCGGTCGAGCTGCGCGCGCAGGTCAGCAAGAGGCTGCGCGCCGGTGTCGCGCGCGCCGCCGAGGAGCACGTCGCAGAGCTGCAATCGGGAGTCGAGGTCTCCCGCGCATGAAGCCCGAGCCCTGGTGGATTGCCCTCATCAAGGCTTTGATCGTGATCAACCTGGTCATGGTCGCGTTCGCGTACATGACCTGGGTCGAGCGGAAGCTCCTCGGCCGGATGCAGGAGCGCTACGGGCCGAACCGGGCAGGGCCCTTCGGCCTCCTCCAGCCGATCGCCGACCTCGTCAAGCTCCTGCGGAAGGAGCACTTCTACCCCGCCGCGGCGATCGACATCCTCTACATCGGGATGCCTGCGCTCGCAGGCTTCACCGCGCTCGCCTCGTTCGCGGTGATCCCCTTCGGGCCAGGCTGGGACATCGGCGGCTACTTCGTCGGCGGCTGGGTCCTGGACGCGCCGATCTCGCTCATCCTCCTGTTCGCTCTCGGCTCGCTCGGCATCTACGCCTTCATGGTCGGCGGCTGGGCGAGCGAGTCGAAGTACTCGCTGCTCGGCGCGATGCGGACGTGCGCGCAGATGGTCTCGTACGAGGTCTCGCTTGCCCTGTCGGTGCTCGGAGTCGTGATGATGGGACAGTCGCTCTCGCTCGTGGACATCGTCCACAAGCAGCAGCAGACGGAGTGGTTCATCGGGCCGCAGATCGTCGGCCTGCTCGTCTTCTTCATCGCCGGGATCGCGGAGACCAACCGGCCTCCGTTCGACCTTCCCGAGGCCGAGACGGAGCTCGTCGCCGGCTACCACACCGAGTACAGCGGCATGCGCTTCGGCCTCTTCTCGACGGCCGAGTACATCAACATGATCACGCTCTCCGGCGTCGGGGTCACGCTGTTCCTCGGCGGCTGGGACGGCCCGTTCAACCTCGGTCCACTCTGGTTCGTGCTCAAGCTCAGCGCGTTCCTGTTCGTCTTCATCTGGCTGCGCGCGACGCTCCCGCGCCTGCGCTATGACCAGCTGATGCGCTTCGGCTGGAAGGTGCTTCTTCCGGTCGCAACCGTCAATGCCGTGATCACGGCCCTCCTGGTGGTCGCCCTGTGAGCCCGCAGCCGGTCGAGACACTCAAGGGCTTCGGAGTCACGTTCCGGAAGATCTTCGGTAAGCCGATCACGCAGCAGTATCCGGAGTACAAGCGGCCGCTCTACCCGCGCTTCCGCGGACGCCACCGCCTCTGGCGCCACGAGAACGGACTGGAAAAGTGCGTCGGCTGCTCACTCTGCGCTGCCGCCTGCCCGGCCGACTGCATCCGGGTGGTCGCGGCCGAGAACACGCCCGCCGATCGCGTCTCCGCCGGTGAGCGCTACGCCCGGATCTACGAGATCAACCTGTCCCGCTGCATCTTCTGCGGCTACTGCGAGCTCGCCTGCCCGTTCGACGCGATCACGCTCGAGCAGGAGTTCGAGATCTCCGAGTACTCGCGCGACGACCTGATCTACACGAAGGACATGCTGCTCGCCGAGCCGATCAAGCGCGTCCCGGTCGCCGACCGCGACCTCTACGACACGCCCATCCCCTACTACAAGGAATACTCGTAATGGGGAACGCGCTCGTGTGGGTGGTGTGGGTCGTGGCCGCGTTCGCGTGCCTCGGCTCGGGCATCGCCGTCATCACCTTCTCGAACCCGTTCTACTCGGCACTCGCGCTGATCGGGAATCTCGGCTCGCTCGCCGTCCTGTACCTCCTGCTCTCGGCCGAGTTCGTCGCCGCCGCGCAAGTGCTGATCTACGCGGGAGCAGTGATGGTGATGTTCCTGTTCGTGATCGCGTACCTGGGAGGCCGCGCCGAAGCGCCCTGGGCGGGAGGCCCGAACTGGCAGACGATCGGAGCGGTCGGCGCGGCGGGAGCGCTTCTCGTCGAGATCATCGTCGCCATCGGCCTCAAGGCGAGCGGAAGCATCTCGCACGCGAAGATCGCGGACTCCTTCGGGAGCCCCGCCGCGATCGGTCGAGCATTCCTGAGCGATCACCTGCTCGCCTTCGAGATCACCTCGATCGTCCTGCTGATCGCGGCTGTCGGAGGCGTCGTGCTGGGCAGCTTTG
>JACDER010000276.1 GCA_013816275.1 Actinomycetota bacterium
GCCTACGGCCGGTGGCCGCTCACCAGAGGGGGTCCGATTTCAACCGGCGCGAGGAGGGTCCGTTTTCGACCGGCCTTGACACCATTTGCGGGAACCGCGACGCGGCCGGCGCTCGCAAACCGCGCTCGTCGAGCTTGGCGCCGGGTGTTGAGCGGTCGACTCGAGGCCGTGCTCTCGGCGAGGTCGACGTCGGCGACGGTGGTGGTCAGGCTCCGGCCGCCTCGGCGAAGCGCTGCGCGACCTCCGGGGCAGCCTTCTTCGGGCGCATTGAGCCACTCTACTGAGCCCCTACGCACCTGCCCGATTGTAGCTCTGCTCCATGCGCTTGGCCGATCGACTGAGCCATTGAGCCGGTGGATCAAGGGGCTCAGTGGACAGACGCCTCGAGGCCGGTGTGCGCGCAGCCACGGCATGCTCACCCGTCCGGGCGCACGGCCGGCCCGGGGCCGCACCCTGGTGGGGCGGCGCCGGAACCGGCAGGTCTTCGGCCGACTTCCGCCGCGTCCGCGCGTGCTCAGACGCCGATGACGACGCCCAGCTCGCTCGGAAGCTTCTGCTCGACAGGCGACTCCGGGCCGGGCACGGAATCCTTCAGGCGGGCGACGACGCGCCCCGTCCTGAGGTCCATCTTCCCCGGGTAGTCGTGGATGGGCAGGATGAAGGTGTTCTTCAGCACCTTCTTGATCGCTGCCTTCTCCGAGCGCTTGGTGTTGGAGTGGTTGCCGGTGGTCTGGGGCTCGAACTCGAGCACCTGGTAGATCGGCGAGACGATCTGATCCTGGATGTTGTAGATCACGTCTCCGCAGATGCAGGCCGTCCCCTCGTCCGTCTCGACGAGGATGTTCATCGAGCCCTCGGTGTGGCCGCCCGCATGCTCGCAACGGACGCCCGGGATGATCTCCTCAGGCCCCGACAGCTCGAGGTCGAGCAGCCGCAGCGCGCCGGGGGAGTGCAGCCGGTCGACGAGGTGCTTGACGTACTCGGCCGGGTACTGCTCGCCCATCAGGCCCGACACCGAGAACTCGAGCTCGCGCCGGTTGATGACGACGGTCGTCGAGTGCGGGAAGTGGTCGTCCTGGCCCGCGTGGTCGATGTGCAGGTGCGTGTGCAGAATCCAGCGCACGTCCTTCGGCTCGAGACCGTACGTCGCGAGCTGCGTCTCGAGCACCTGCTCCTTGCTGATCCAGCCCGCCATCCCGAGGCGGTGCATGATCTCCGGGTTGGCGGCGCCGGTGTCGACCAGAATCGGGGCGTCTCCGCCGAGGATCAGGTGGCCGAAGGTCGGCACCCGGACGCGGACGCCCATGTCCTTGCCGAGCACGAGGAAGCTCGTGTCGAGCTCGATGTCGATCAGTGACAGGACCTTGATCTCAAGTCCCATGGATCCTCCCTTCTACGATCCCGTGTGGGGCGACCGTAGTTAAAGGTAGCCCCGCAGTCAACGCGCAAAACAGATCCGCCTAGATGTACTGACCACAGAGGTCCGCGACACGGCTGAGTGGTAGCCGGCCCCCGAGTGAGCCGTGGGGGCGTCGTTTGTTGTACCAGCGGATGAAGCCGGGCAGGGCTCGGCTGCGGTGGCGGGTTCGGAACCGGATCACCGTAAGCGAGACGATCCCCTGGTGTCAGTCATAGGCTCCGTCTCGTGAAGCCCGTGAGGGAAGTGGCCCTCGCCTGGAGCGGCGGCAAGGACTCGGCGCTCGCCCTTTGGACACTGCGCCGGGGGCAGCTCGAGCCGCAGGCGCTGATCACGACCGTCACCGAGACGTATGAGCGGATCAGCATGCACGGCGTCCGCCGCGAGCTCCTCGTCCGGCAGGCCGAGGCGCTCGGCATCCCGCTCGTCGAGGTCGTTATCCCGCCAGCCTGCAGCGACGATGTCTACGAGGCGCGCATGGCCCAGGCGTTCGCGGTCGCGCCCCTGTCCGCCGTCGACGCTGTCGCTTTCGGCGACCTGTTCCTCGAGGATGTCCGCGCCTACCGCGAGGCGCGCCTCGCCGCCGCGGGCAAGCACGCCCTCTTCCCCCCTCTGGGGACGCGACACGACCGCGCTCGCGCAGGAGTTCCTCGACCAGACCTTCGAGGCAATAGTCGTCTGCGTCGACCCGCGCGCGCTCGACCGCTCCTTCGCCGGGCGCAGCTACAACGCACAGTTGCTCGCCGACTTGCCGCCGAACGTCGATCCCTGCGGCGAAAACGGCGAGTTCCACACCTTCGTCCACGCCGGCCCGATCTTCGCCAAGTCGATCGCCTGCGCCGTCGGCGAGGTGGTCGAGCGCGACGGCTTCGTCTTCTGCGACCTGCTCCCGGAGGTGAACGATGCGGATCTGCTCTCTTCTGCCTAGCGCGACGGAGATCGTGGCCGGCCTTGGCCTCGCCGACTCGCTCGTCGCCGTCTCCGAGGAGTGCGACTGGCCACCCGAAGTTCGTGGCCTGCCGGTCGTCACCCGCCTCGCGCGTCGACACGAGCCAGCTTTCGAGCCTCAAGATCGAGCAGACCGTGCGCGAGGCCGTCAGCACGCCGCAGCCGGCTCAACTCCTCCCGCTCCTCGCTCGTCAGCCCGTTCCTGCGCCCCTCGTCGATCTCGGCCTGCACCACCCAGCGCCGCAGCGACTCCGGCGCGATCCCGAGCTCCTCGGCGACCGCGAGGGGTTGCGTCCCATCGTCCGGGTAAAAGGTTTCGGACGTGGCTCCGCTTCGTCGGGATCCTAACAGCCTCTGACGGAGTGAATCTCGCCGGTGCGAGGCGGGTCGGACAGCGGACGTAGGGC
>JACDER010000277.1 GCA_013816275.1 Actinomycetota bacterium
CCCGTCGCGCGGGTCGTAGAAACGGGCCAGGAGCTTGGCGATCGTGGACTTGCCCGCGCCGGTATGGCCGACGAGCGCGACGGTCGTCCCGGCGGGGACGTCGAGATCGATCCCATGCAGGACCTCCGGGCCGCTGTCCCCGTAGCCGAACCGGACATTCTCGAAGCGGACGTGCCCCTCGATCCGCGGCAGCTCGCGCGCTTCAGGCCGGTCACGGACCTCCGGCTCCTCGTCCATCACGTCCATGATCTTGTCGAGGGCCGCCGTCGCGGAGAGGAACGTGTTGTAGAGCTGCGACAGCTGCTGGACGGGGTCGAAGAAGTTCGACAGGTAGAGCAGGAAGGCGAACAGCGTCCCGGTCGTCACCAGGTCGTGGAAGTAGAGGTAGCCGCCGAAGCCGATCACGACCGCGATCGCGATCGAGGACAGGAAGTCGACGAACGGGAAGTAGAGCCCGTTCAGGACGACCGTCTGCTGGTTCGCGTCGCGGTACTCCCGGTTCACTCGCTTGAAGTTGCGCTCCTGCGCACGCTCGCGGGTAAAGGACTGAACGACCCTCATGCCGGCGATGTCCTCGGCCAGCGTCGCGGTCACCGTCCCGAGCTTCACGCGCACCGCGTTGTACGCGCGCGTGGCGCGGACGCGGAAGATCGCAGTCGCGACGCTCATGAGCGGGAACACGAACAGGGCCGCCAGCGCGAGTCGCCAGTCGAGCAGGAACAGGATGACGGCGGTGCCGAAGAGGGTAAGCGTGCTCTGGACGAGGCTGGTGACGCCGTCGGTGACGAGCTGGTCGATCGCTTCGACGTCGTTCGTGAGCCGGCTGATGATCACGCCTGCGCGGTTGCGCTCGTAGAAGCCGAGCGAGAGGCGCTGGAGGTGGCGGAAGAGGAGGTTGCGCAGGTCGGCGAGGATCCGCTCACCCGTCCAGCCGGTGAAGTAGGTCTGGGCGTAGCCCGCGACGAGGTTCAGCATCCCGGCGCCCAGGAACGCGATCACGACGATCAGAAGCGTGTGGAGCTGCCCGTGGTTGATCCCGCGGTCGACTGCGACCTTCGCGAGGTAGGGCGGAGCGAGTGCCGTCGCCGTCGCCAGCAGCAGCGACCCGAGCGCGAGCGCGGTCCTGAGCTTGTAGGGCGCCGTCAGCTTCGCCAGCGTCGACACCCGGCGCACGGTCTGCCGCCAGGACCAGTCGTCGACCTCAGCGCCGGTCTGCCGGGTCATGTAATTCCCCGGCTGCCAAACTCTCACGAGGCCGCCGCCTCCACCTGTTCGATCAGCTCGTGCTCGAGCAGTCCGTGCTCGTAGATCTCGGCGTACACGGTGCTCGTGCCGATCAGCTCGTCGTGCGCGCCGCGGGCCACGACCCGTCCCCGTTCGAGCACGACCATCTCGTCGGCGAGGGCGATGGTGGACAGGCGGTGGGCGATGATGATCGTCGTCCGTCCCTTCATCGCCTCGCGGAGACCGAGGCGGATGTGTGCTTCCGTCGTGGCATCAACCGATGCGGTCGCGTCGTCCAGGATCAGGATGCGCGGGTCGACGATCAGCGCGCGCGCGATCGCGATCCGCTGGCGCTGGCCGCCCGAGAGCGTGATCCCGCGCTCGCCGATCATCGTGTCGTAGCGGTCGGGAAGCTTGTCGATGAACTCGTGCGCCTGGGCGAGCCGCGCGGCGTGCTCGACCTCCTCGTCCGTCGCGTCCGGGACTCCGAAGGCGATGTTCTCGCGCACGGTCTCCGAGAACAGGAACGGGTCCTGAGAGATGACGCCGATCTCGCTTCGGAGCCCGTCGAGCTCGAGGTCACGGACGTCGACGCCGTCGATCGTGAGCCGTCCCGCGGAGACGTCGTAGAAGCGGGGGACGAGCGACGCGAGCGTCGTCTTGCCCGAGCCCGTGTGGCCGATCAGCGCGATCGTTCTCCCAGCGTCGATGTCGAGGTCGATGTCCTCGAGCACCGGCCGGCCGGGGACGTACGCGAACGAAACCTGCTCGAATCGGACCAGGCCCTCGCCGGGCGGGAGCTCGACCGCGTCAGGCTTGTCCGTGACCTCCTCCGGCTCGTCCATCACCTGAAAGATGCGCTCGCCCGAGGCGGTCGCCCGCTGCGCCTGCCCGATCCACATCCCGAGCATCCGCAACGGCATGACCAGCATCGCCAGCATCAGATTGAAGGCGATGAAGTGGCCCAGGCTCATCTGGCCGTGGACGACCATGCGGCCGCCGATCAGGAGGACGATGGCCTGCGCCACGAGCGGGATGAAGGAGATCAGCGGGACGTAGAACGCGCGCTGGCGGTTCGCGTTCACGCTTTGGCGGAAGAGGGCCTCGGAGCGGCGGTCGAACTTCGCCTGTTCCTGTGGTTCCTGCGCGAACGACTTGACCACGTGGACGCCGACGATGTTCTCCTCGGCGACCGTGGCGACGTCTGCCATCTTCTGCTGGACGTCCCGCATCAGCGGATGCGAGATGTGGCTGTAGCGGTAGGCGAGGCCGATCAGCACCGGCGTGATCGCGAGCGCGATCAGGGCCAGGCGCCAGTCGTACCAGAACATGACCGCGGTCACGCCGACGAGCGTGATCACGTGCTGGAAGAAGAAGATCAGGCCGTAGCCGAGGAAGAACCGGACCCCTTGGAGGTCTACGGTCGCGCGCGACATCAGCTGGCCGGTCTGGTGGCGGTCGTAGAAGCCGAACGACAGCCGGAGCAGGTGTGAGTAGAGCTGGTTCCTCATGTCGTACTCGACGCCGAGCGCCTGCCGTCCGGAG
>JACDER010000278.1 GCA_013816275.1 Actinomycetota bacterium
GTCCGGTACCACCTGAGGCTCTATCCGCTGC
Source organism: Actinomycetota bacterium (assembly GCA_013816275.1). Taxonomy (GTDB): domain Bacteria; phylum Actinomycetota; class Thermoleophilia; order Gaiellales; family Gaiellaceae; genus JACDER01. Next base: position 32 of record JACDER010000278.1, read on the forward strand.
CGCAGGCGATCTGGGCGAGCAGCTACTGCTACGCGCTGGACGATCTCGAGAGCGTGGCCGAGTGGCTGGGCGAGACGGCGCGCACGCTGTCGGAGAAGATCGAGCTCACGCTCTTCCTCGTGCACGCGCCGCCTGAGCTGTCGGAGAACGGCAAGGTCGGGCTCGTGACCGCCACCGTCTTCGCCGACTCGGAGGAGGAGGCGAGAGCGCTGCTCGAGCCGCTGGCGGCCTGCCCCGTCGCCGATCCACTTGCCGAGGTCGACCCCGCGCCGACCGACTTCCCCACGCTGTTCGACCTGTCGGGCTCGATGTGGCCCGAGAACCAGCGCGCCCACGTGGACGCGATGTTCTTCGATACCAGCCCGGCGGAGCTGGTGAGGGCGGCCAGCGAGAATTTCGTGAGCGCGCCGTCCGAGACGACGCCGCTCCTGTTCTGCATCTATACGGGGCCGCCGGACGTCCCTGCTCCGCTTCCCGCCGACGCCGCCTTCTCGATGTCCGCACGGCTGTACGGGGGGCCGTGGACGCAGTGGGCCGACCCGGCGGACGACGCTGCCAACCTGGAATGGCACGCCGAATGCGTCGACCTGCTGAAGCCCTTCGCGGTCGGGCACTACGTCGGCGAATCGGACACTGCGGGCCATCCGGAGTTCGCGGAGGGCGCGTACTCGGCCGCCAACTGGAAGAAGCTGGCGGAGCTGTGCGCGAAGCACGACCCGGACGGGGTGTTCTTCTCGTACTCGGACGGTCTTTAGGGCAGCGTCCAGATCTGCGTCGTCACCAGCCAGAACACCAGAGCCGCCAGGGTCAGGAAGGCGATCGACACCACGGCGCCGAGTGTGTCGAGGCGAGGGGCCTCCTGGCCCGGCTCAGGCGCAAGCCAGAACCGGAGTGCCCGCGTCACGACCGGCATCACCACCCAGGTGAGCAGGGTGACGGACAGGATGTTCCCGACGAGGAGCGTCGCCCACAGCTTGCCGTCCCAGATCTCGCTGATCCCGAGCGTGAGCAGGACGACCGTCGGATAGAGGCCAACCAGGACGGCAAGCGCGGTCTTCCACTGGGCTGGACCGGCCCCATCCTCACCGCCATCGAGAGCGAACCAGGCACCGAACGGGCTCGAGATCCGGCGTAGCTCGTAGTCCTGAAAGCTCCTGCCCTCCTCGAGGAGCTGCTGCCGTTGCGGCGATTCGAGCCAGCCGTTCAGGTGCTCCTCGGTGTCGTAGTGGAAGACGATCGTCCACTTGTCTTGCACGCCGGGAACGGGAGGGAACATCTCCGTCCCTCGAAAGCCCGGGAAGGCGCGTTCGGCTTCGGTCAGCCGGAGCGTCCAGGCGCGAAACTCATCCTCGCGGGCCGGGTCGACCGCATGGGACACGACAACGGTGGCGGCACGCTCCTCGCGCTCTCCGATGAGTACCTGTTGCGACTGCGGCTTCTCGAACAGCTGCGCGCCGCGATCCAGGAGCTGGGCGCGCTCCGGGCTGCCGAGCCACGCCTCCAGGTGCTCCTGCGAGTCGAACCGGTAGAGGATCGTCCACTCGTCACCGTCCTCCGCCGGCGGCACGACCTCGGTCCCGAGGAAGCCGGTGAACGACGCGGCTGTCCGGTTGATGCCGTCCTGCCACTCGCGGAAAGGCTCCTCCTGCCCGCGCTTGACCCGCTGCGAGACGACAACCGTCGCCGGACCGGCCTCCATGCGGCTAGTACGGGTGGTTGTCCGGCTTCTCGGCCCAGGCGCGGTTCGGCTCGACCCCCAGGTCGGGCCGGAACTGCTGGATCTTGATCCGCCGCTCCTCGTACGGCTTCAGGAAGTCCTCGTACTGGAAGGCGTCGTCGAAGCCGATCGCGCTGGTCGCCTCGAGGTCGTTGGCGAAGTAGACGGCGTCGAGCCGAGCCCAGTAGATGGCGCTCATGCACATCGGGCACGGCGCCGCTGATGTAGATCTCGTGGCCCATGAGCATCTTGGCGCGCTCGGGCACCGGATCGGGCGAGCCCTCGGGACGGGGGACGAGCTCGAGCGTCGACTCGTTCTGATGGTCCTTCGAGATGCTCGGCGCCTCCGGATTGAGTGCCGCGACCGCCTTGCGGATCGTCTCGACCTCGGCGTGGGCGGTGATGTCCCCGGTCAGGAGGACGCGGTTCTGACCTCGAGCCACGATCTCTCCGTCCTTGGCGATCACCGCTCCGAACGGCCCGCCCCAGTTGTTGACGACGGACTCCTTGGCCAACCGGCACGCCTCAGCCATCAGTTCATCGGGGGTCACTGCGCACCTCTCCTTGGTTAGCCGCAGAAGTTCGAACTCCAGCGGTCCTATCCCGGGAGGAGGCAAGGCTGTAGGGTCGCCCGACTGATGTGCGGTACGCGCGTCCTGGCCGTGGCTGTCGCCGCGCTGGCACTGGCCGGTTCCGCTGCGGCCTGGAACGGCGAGCGCACCGCATTCGCCGTCGGCGATGCGCCCGGCCCAGCGACCTACAACAAGATCTGGCTCCGCAAGTACGGGCCGACGAGTGCGCGAACGATCCTCGTCCTCGTTCCCGGGAGCCCCTCCGGGCAGGCCACGTTCAGCTCGCTCGCAACCGAGCTGGTGCAGCTCGTGCCCGGGCTGGCCGTCTGGACGATCGACCGGCGTGGCAACGCCTTCGAAGACGTATCGGCCTTCGAGCTGAACGATCCCGCGAAGGCGCTCGGCTACTACAGCGGCCTCCTCGCGATCGACGGACACTCCTTCGCTC
>JACDER010000279.1 GCA_013816275.1 Actinomycetota bacterium
GCCGCGAAGCGCCGCGGCGATCGCGTGATACGGCTCAGCCACGAGCGATGTGAGCGGGGGTGACCTCGGCGGGCGAGCGGCAGCCGAGCAGGGCAAGGGCGAGCTCGAGCTCGGCCCGCAGGAGCTGGAGGACGGCCAAGACGCCTTCCTCGCCGCCCGCGGCGAGACCCCAGACGAACGGCCGGCCGGCGAGCACCGCCTCCGCGCCGAGCGCAAGTGCCTTCACGACGTCGGTGCCGCGGCGGATCCCGCCGTCCATCAGCACCGGGATGCGGCCGCCCACGGCCTCCACCACCTCGGGGAGCGCCTCGATCGTGGCGGGAACGCCGTCCAGTTGGCGACCGCCGTGGTTGGAGACGACGACGCCCGCAGCCCCGCTCTCGCAGGCCAGGCGCGCGTCCTCGGCGGTCAGGACGCCCTTGACGAGCACCGGCAGCCCGCTCATCGAGGCAAGTCCCTCGACGTCGCGCCAGGAGAGATCGTCGGCCATCGAGGCGAAGGTCTGCTCTGGCGTCAGGAGGTCGTGTCCGGCGAGGCTGGGGACGAGCTCCGCGGGCACCTGGAAGCCGGTTCGGTGGTCGCGCTCCCGTCGGCCGAGATGCGGCGTGTCGGCGGTGAGCAGGATGGCCGAGAAGCCCGCCTCGACGGCCCGCTCCACGAGCGTGCGCGTGAAGCCGCGGTCCTTGAACACGTAGAGCTGGAACCAGCGGACGCCCTCTGTGATCTCCGCGGGGCCGGCGGTGGCGACGGTCGAAAGGCAGAAGATCGTCCCTTCTCGGGCGGAGGCGCGCGCCGTGGCGACCTCTCCCTCGGGATGGGCGAGCCGCTGGAAGGCGAGCGGCGCGACCAGGACAGGCATCGAGACCTCATGGCCGAGGACGGTCGCGGCCGTGGAAACGCCCGAGACGTCGGCCAGCACGCGCGGCCGCAGTCGCAGCCGGCGGAACGCGCCCACGTTCTCCCGCAGCGTGACCTCGTCGCCCGCGCCGCCCGCGAAGTAGCCGAACGCGCCCGGATCGAGCTTCTCCTCGGCCAGCCGTTCGTAGTCCGCGACGTTGAGGGGCTCCCTCTCCATCTGCGTGAGCGTAATCCACAGCGTTTTCCCCGGAGCCTGTGGGTAAGTTCCCCCGGTGAGCCCAGCCCTGCGCGAGTACGAGCGCAAGCGCGACCCGAAGAAGACGCCGGAGCCCTTCGGTTCGAAGAAGCGCGGGAAGCATCCGATCTTCGTCGTGCAGCGTCACGACGCGAGCCGGCTGCACTACGACTTCCGGCTAGAGCGAAACGGTGCGCTGGCGAGCTGGGCGGTGCCCAAGGGAGTCCCGCTCGAGCCCGGCCAGCAGCGCCTGGCCGTCCACGTCGAAGACCATCCGCTCGAGTACGGGACGTTCGAGGGGGAGATCCCGAAGGGGCAGTACGGCGCCGGGTCGGTCGAGATCTGGGACCACGGCACGTACGAGCTGGTCGAGGAGAAGAAGGACGGCGGGCTGACCGTCCGCCTGCACGGCAAGCGGCTCGAAGGGACGTGGACGCTCGTCCCGGCCCGGCTCTCCGGCGACGAGAAGAACTGGCTGCTGCTGCGCAAGCGGGACGAGGGTGGTGCGACGCGGTCGAAGCCGCGCCTGTACGCGCCGATGCTCGCCACGCTCGTCGAGGACGTCCCGCGCGGCGACGGCTGGCACTTCGAGGTGAAGTGGGACGGCTACCGCGCGATCGCGTCCGTCTCGGGCAGCGAGGTGACGCTCCGCAGCCGGAAAGGGAACGACTTCACCGGCCGGTTCGAGTCGGTCGCGAAGGAGGTGACCAAGGCGGTCAAGACGCCGGACTGCGTCCTCGACGGCGAGGTGTGCGCGCTCGACGAGAAGGGCCGCGCGAGCTTCTCGGCGATGCAGCAGGGAAAGCCCTCCACACCGTTCGTCTACTACGTCTTCGACCTGCTCGAGCTGGAGGGCGAGCCGCTCGTCGACCTCCCGATCGAGGAGCGGCGGGCGCGGCTGGAAAAGCTGCTCGACCGGCGCAACAAGACCGTTCGCCTGTCCGAGTTCTTCGACGACGGCAAGGCGCTGCTCGCCGCCGCCGAGGAGCAGGAGCTCGAGGGCGTGATCGCCAAGCGCGCAGGCTCCCGCTACGCCGTCGGCAAGCGCACCCGCGACTGGCTAAAGATCAAGACCCACGGGGACCAGGAGTTCGTGATCGCCGGCTACACGAAGGGGCAGGGCCGCCGCTCGGGCCGATTCGGCTCGCTCATCCTCGGCTACCGGCAAGGAGACGAGCTCGTGTACGCCGGCAATGTTGGCACCGGCTTCAACGAGGCCGAGATCGACAAGCTCCTGACGAAGCTCCGCCCGCTCGAGCGCAAGACGTGCCCGTTCCCGGAGATCCCGAAGATGCCGAAGGTGCGCAAGGGCGACGTCGTCTGGGTGGCGCCCAAGCTGGTCTGCCAGGTCGAGTTCGCCGAGTGGACGCACGACCGCCACCTGCGCGCGCCGGTGTACAAGGGGCTCAGGGAGGACAAGAGTGCTGAAGAGGTGGTGATGGAGGTTCCGATCGAGCCCGAGATCAAGCAGGGCCGGCGCGTGCTGAAGCTGTCCAACTTGGACAAGCCGTTCTGGCCGGAAGAAGGGATCACCAAGGGCGACCTGCTCGGCTACTACCGCAGGGTCGCGCCGGTTCTCGTCCCGCATCTCCGAGACCGGCCGTTCACGATGAAGCGCTATCCCGACGGCTGGCGGGGCAAGTTCTTCTTCCAGAAG
>JACDER010000055.1 GCA_013816275.1 Actinomycetota bacterium
AGGAACGGTGCGGCGAGCGCGCCTGCCGCGCCGCAGGCCCCCCAAGCCAGCATCTGCCACGGAGTCCACGGGCCCTGCCCGAGGAAGAAGTTGGAGACGAGCGCGCCGGTCGCGCCGACCGCGATCCCGGCGCGTGCCCCGAGGGCGACTCCCGCGGCCACGACGGTGACTGTCACCGGCTGAACGCCCGGAACCGCGGCGAAGAGCACCCGGCCCGCGGCGGCCGCGGCCGCGAGCGTCGCGATCAGCGCGAGCTCCTTTGCCGATCCAGGCCCCGTCTCCAGCCAGGCCGCGCCGGCGACGATGAGGGCGCACGCCGCGAGCAGGAGTGAGAGGCCCGAGTGCCCCGGGTCGGTCGCCGTCCATGCGCCGGCCGCGAAGAACGCTCCGGCGGCGGCGACGGCTACCACTCGGGCGCTAGACATAGACGGGCTCCGTCGCACCGAGCGAGATCGTCCGGTCCGCGACCTCGGCCGCGAACACGAGGTCGTGCGTGACGACGAGCGTCGCCCTCTGAGCCGCCTGCGCACGCAAGAGACGTGCGAGCTCGTCCTTCCGCTCGGGGTCGACTCCGCGCGTGGGCTCGTCCAGGATCAGCAGGTCGGGCTCGGTCACGAGCACCGAGGCGAGCGCGAGCCGCTCGCGCTCTCCACTCGAGAGATCGCGCGGATGACGGCTCTCGAAGCCGGAGAGCCCGACGGCTGCCAGCGCGGGGGCGGCGCGGGAAACGTCACCTCCCACGGCGAGCGCGACCTCTTCGTCCACACGCTCGCGGACGAGGTAGCGACCCGGGTCCTGGGAGAGGTAGACGGCGCGGCCGCGGCGGTCCACCGTCCCGCGCCCGGACTGAAGGAGCCCGCCGGCGACCTTGGCGAGCGTCGTCTTTCCGCTTCCGTTCGGGCCGGCGAGGGCGACGACCTCACCGCGCCGCAGCTCGAGCCCGGCGTCCACCAGGACGGGCGGCCCGCCGCGGTAGCCAAAGGAGACGCCGTCGAGTCGGCACACGATCGGACCGGTCGTGCTGGTGGACGTGACCGCCGGCTCGTGCGGGAGATAGGCGGGGCGGTGGCGCGCGAGCCAGCGAATTGCCTCGTCTCGGCGAGCGTCCAGGATGACCCGTCCCTCCTCGAGGAAGAGGACGCGGTCGCACACCTCGAGCGGCCCCGCCGGTCGCTGCTCCGACAGAACGACGGTGACGCCGAGGCCGCAAGCGAGGCGGAGCAGCGCATCCGCGGTCTCCGGATCGAGCTGCGAGGTCGGCTCGTCGAGCAGCAGGAGCTGTGGCTCGAGCGCGAGCGACGACGCGAGGCAAACGCGCTGCAGCTCGCCGGCCGAGAGCTCGGCGACACGCCGACCGAGCAGATGCTCGGAGCCGAGGACGGCCAGGGCTTGGCGTGCCCGCTCGGCGATCTCGTGCGGCGCAGTCCCGACGTTCTCGAGACCGAACGCCACCTCGTCCTCGACCCGCCCGAAGACGACCTGGTCCTCAGGATCCTGGAAGACGGTCGCGACGACTCCTGCGAGGTCGGACGGCCGGACGCGGCGAGTGTCCATCCCGTCGACCTCGACCCGCCCCTCGAAGCGGCCGCCGTGGAAGTGCGGAACGAGTCCCGCGAGCGCTCGCACGAGCGTCGACTTCCCCGAGCCGGACGGGCCGAGCACCGCCACCATCTCCCCTTGCCGCAGCTCGAGCGAGACGTCCCGAAGGGCGGGAGCGCGGCCCGGATACGAGAAGGAGAGCCGGTCGACCGTCGCTAGAGCCACAGCACGCCTCCCGTGACGAGCGCGGCCGCCGCGACCAGTGCCAGCCAGTCGCGAGCCGCCCAGGGCGGCCTGAGCGCCCGGGTTGCGCCCGGCCGCCCGTAGCCGCGCGACTCCATCGACTCGGCGAGGTTGTATGCCCGCTCGAGCGAGCCGGCCAGGAGCGGCGACAGGAGCCGGGCATGGCCCCGGGCGCCGGCGACGGCCACCCCTCGTCCGCGCAGAGCCTCGATCAGGCCGGCCGCATCTCGCTCGAGCGTCGGGACGAGCCGCGTCGCCAGGACGACCGCGAGCGCCGAGCGGCGACCGGCTCGGACCGACCGCAGCAGACGGTCGTGGTCGAGCAGAAGCGCGTAGGCGGCGAACGCGAGCGAGACCGAGAGCAGCCGCAACGCTGCGACCGCGCCGCCGGCGAGCTCCTCCTTCGTGACGTCGAGCGTGCCGACGACCGGAATGGTCGGCCCGGTCCAGAGCGGATGGCTGCCGATTGTCTCGACGAAGGGCGTCAGGAGGAAGACGGAGAGGGCCGTGATCGAGGCGCCGGCCAGGTAAAGGAACCGGCGGCGGCCGGCAGGAGCCGCCAGGCAGGCAGCGAGGAGCACCGCTGCGATCGCCGCGACGGTGATCCAGCGCTCGGCGAGCAGCGCCGTCGCCCCGAGCGCCGCGAACAGGACGGCTGCCGGGCCGGGCCTCACGGTACCTCGTACCTGTACCGCACGGCAGACGGATTGCGGATGAGTCTCCGCGCCGTCTCGACGCCCAGTCTGGCCGTGATGCCGTGCGAGCCCACGCGTGCTTTGAAGCCGTGGCCCGGCACGATCGCGATGTAGTTGAACCGCGTGCCGTGTTGCGGGAAGTTGCCGACGAGGCCGTGAGTGAGCCTCGCGATCCCGCTCGCGATCGGCGTGAGCCTCTGCGAAGCAAAGACGTACGTCCGACCATGGAGAAACGGCTCGGGGAAGGCCCCGACGACGACCGGCTGCCGCATCTCCTTGTCCCATGAGCGGTAGTCCCACCACTCGACGTCGCCGGGATGGAGCCGGACTTCGGCCGCGCTGCGATCGCCCTCGATCCCGTTGACGAAGTAGAACCAGTCCCGGCGGGAGAACAGGCTCCCGTCAATGCCTTCGATCGATTGCGCGTAGCGCCCGCCGTAGCTGGTCTCGATGTCCGCGACCCGATCGAGGGCCTGCATCGCCGTCAGGCCGGCCGGCACGGTGCGGACGAGCAGTACGTCGGCGCCCCGGTCGCGAGTCACCCAGAGCGTCGCCGTGCCACTCTCGTGAGCCTGGCCGCCACAGCCGGCGGTGGCCAGGACGAGGAGGAACGGAAGGAGCCTTCTCACGGCAGGGCGTTCGAGCGAACGGCGCCGTCGAGCGTGGCCCGAACGAGGAGGCCCCGGTGCTTGCCAACGCAACCCAACACGGTCTGCGTGGCTCCCTGGGTCGCCACCGTCCGCTTGCTCCCGACATGCAGTACCGCGCCGACCGCGGGGGCTCTCGTCCCGGCGTCGTCGACCGAATAGACGCGATAGCAGCTCTGTGCGGCTCGTTCGAGCTCGAGGGTCGGCGGCCCGCCGGTAGGGCCGAAGGTGGCGAAGTACCAGAGGACCTTGTCCCCCGGCTTCACCACGTACTGGTCGGCGCCGACGGGCGGTGAGACGCCGTTCACCTTGTAGACCCAGCCGGTCACGCCTCCGGACGGAAAGAGCCCGATCTGGTCCACGTACGGCCCGAACGCCGTTTCCGTGACGTGGTAATAGAACTCGCCCGCGCCGGCCGCCGTGGCCAGCGCGCCGAGCGCGTTGTCGGCCGACACCGTCAGCTCCGTCGGAGCGAAGATCGTCCGCGTCTTTCCTTCGACGCGGACCTTCACCTGAGCGGCGGAAGCGGCCGCGGCAAGCACCAGGGCGACTGCCCCGGCAAGAACGAGCGAACGTCGAAACACGAATCCTCCTTCCGCGAGGGGTTCGGGTTGCGGCGACGCGGCAGGTCTTCTGACTCGGGGCGCCCTCCCGTGCCGCCTTCCCGGCCATGCAGGCCAGTGGCACGTCGACGCGGGAGCGTCTCCCCTCACAGCGGCGGGACCGTCCCGGACTTGCACCGGGTTCCCTTTCCGCTCGCCGGTATCGCGGCCGAGCCTATCATGGCCTGCCGGTGACTCTCGAACGTTTCCTGAAGGCCTGGGGTCCGGTGCTCGTCTGGGCGGCGGTCATCTTCGGCCTCTCGTCGATCCCGTCCCTCGACTCGGGCCTGGGGACGTGGGACGAGGTCCTGCGCAAGTGCGCCCACGTGACCGAGTACGCGATCCTGGGGTTCCTGCTCGTGCGCGCGATCGGCCGCGAGTTGCCCGCGCTCCTGGTCGGAATCGCCTACGCGGCGAGCGACGAGCTGCACCAGCACTTCGTCGCCGGCCGGCACGGCTCTCCCGTGGACGTCGCGATCGACACCGTGGGCCTCCTGCTCGGCATCTTCGTGATCCAGCGCTTCTTCCTACAATCTCGTCGTGCCTGAGCGAAAGGAGTTCTCCGACCGGCAGCTGGAGGCGGTTCTCGAACGCCTCGACCGCCTCTGCGACGAGGTCCGCGTCCTCAACCGCAGGCTCGACTCCGGCGACCAGCTGCTGCGGATCGCGCGAGAGCTCTCGACGCTGAACGAGTCGCTGCAGACGCTCGCGTATGCCGCCCTGGGACAACAGGGGCCGTCGGTAAGACGCCGCCGCACCGGCTAGCCCGTCAGCCGGTACAGCCGCCCGCTGAGCGTGACTGCGTACAGCTCGCCGTGCGTGTCCTCCCCGAACGAGGAGAGGTCCCGAAGCCGCTGCGCCTCCGGCTGCACGTCGGTTGCCCTGCCGCCAGAGATCTTGAGCGACCAGATCCGCCCCGAGCAGTAGTCGCCGAAGAAGTAGCGGCCGCGCGCCGCGGGCACGGCCTTCCCGCGATAGACGAATCCGCCGGTCACCGAGCAGCCGATCGAGTGGCTGTAGACGTAGACGGGAGCCGTGAGCTTCCCGGTGGTGTTGAGCGGATTGTTCGAGTAGCGCGCGTCGCCCTCGTAGACGTTCCAGCCGTAGTTCTTCAGCCCCGTGTCCGCACGGGCGACGTAATCGACCTCCTCCCAGTTTCCCTGCCCGACATCGCCGATGTACAGGTCCCCGGTCCCGCCGTCGAACGAGAAGCGCCACGGATTGCGCAACCCGTAGCCCGCGAGCTGCGGCTTCGCTCCCCGCTTGGTCGCGTCGATCTTCAGAAGCTTCCCGAGCCGACTGGAGAGGTTCTGCGCGCGGTTCTCGGGGTCGCCGCCGGACCCACCGTCGCCCATCCCGATGTACAGGAGCCCGTCCGGCCCGAACGCGAGCTGGCCGCCGTTGTGGTTGGGATAGGGCTGGTCGACGAGCAGAAGCTGGCGGGCTGTCGAAGGAAGCCCCAGCGTCCCGGCCTTGTTGGCGCGGAACTCGACGACGCGCGTGTCGCCGTTGAGGTCGGTGTAGTCGACATAGAAGCGCCGGTTCTTCGCGAAGCTCGGGTGGAAGGCGACCGACAAGAGCCCCTGCTCGCCGCCGCTCGTCACGCGGGACTGAATGTTCAGGAACGGCTGCGCGCGGCGCTTGCCTGCGACGAGCACGCGGATCACGCCTTCCTGCTCGACGACGTAGAGCCGCTTCGGCTGGCTCTTCGTGGACGCCACATGGACGGGGGCGCTGAAGCCGGCTCCGACGAGCTTCCACTGAAACGAGGCCCGCTCGTGTGACGCGGACACGCCGGCGCCCGCGGCAAGGGCTACGAGACCCCCCACGATGATGAAGACCGCTCTCATCGACTAGTTAAGACGCAGCGCCGCGCCCAACGGTTTGGCACTTACGCGCTGATCAGAGCGCGCCGGAACTCGTCTTCCCAGCCGGGCTTGAGGATGGCGAGCACCCGGTCGCCGGGGAGGAGCTTCGTCGAGCCGACCGCGATCTCCGACTGGCCGTCGCGCGTCACCGAGATGAGCCGCGACTCCTGTGGCAGCGAGAGGCCAGCAACCGTCTTTCCGGCGGAAGGTGAGCTCTTATCGATCTGAACCTCCACGATCTCCAGGTTCTCGTTCCGGAGATCGAGCAGGTGGATGAGCCCGTGCTCGGGGACCTCGTGCTCGACCAACGCCAGGATGGTCGACGTCGCCGACACGGTCGGCGAGATCCCGAGCAGGTCGAAGGTCTCCTGATTGCGGGGATCGTTGACGCGGGCGATCACCTTCGGCACGCCGTACTTCTCGCGAGCGATCTGGCAGATGACGATGTTGTCCTCGTCGTCTCCGGTGACACCGAGGACGAGGTCGGGCGGCCGACCGATGCCCGCGCGCTCGAGGACGTAGATCTCGGTGGCGTCGCCGTGCTGAACCTGGTGCTCGAGCTCCTCCTCGAGCTTGTCGAACCGATCCTGGCGCTGCTCGATGACCGTCACCTCATGGCCCATGCCGATCAGCGCTCGCGCGAGATTGGCACCCACCTTTCCCCCACCCGCAACGAGGATGTACATCAGCCCGCGACTTTCTCGCGGTTCACCTCGCAAGAGCGGACGGCGTCGGTCAGCACCGAGATCGCCGTCGAGGTCGGGCACACGGTCCGCAGTCCCCGCGTCGCGTAGAACTCGGCTCTGGCCGGATCGAGGATCCGGACGACGACGCACTGGATGTCGAAGCGCTTCTGGGCAACCTGGCCGATGACGAGATTGGTGTTGTCGCCGTTGGTCGCGACGACTACGGCGTCGGCCTCCTCGATTCCGGCCCGTTCCAGCACGCCGACGTCGATCCCGTGCCCGACGACGAAGCCGCCGGTCCAGTTCTCGCCCAGCCGGTGCAGTGCGTCCTCGCGCTCGTCGACGACGGTCACTTCCCATCCGCTGCGGTCGAGCTGGCGGGCCACCCGCGAGCCGACGCGGCCGCATCCTACGACGATTGCCTTCATGAGCGCGCCGTATTCACCGGGCGGTGCACCTAGTCAATCTAGCTCACGGCCTCCTCCTCCAGGACGCCTTGCGGATAGGCGACGACCATGACTTCGCAGGGAGCCCGGCGGAGCACGTAGTCGACGGTCGGGCTGAAGAAGCGGGATTGGCGCCGCCAGCGAGGAGCCGAGCCCATCAAGATCAGATCCGCCTCCCGCTCGCGGGCCTGCTCCACGATTGCGCTCCCGAGCGCGCGGGCGCGCACGATCACGCCCTCGACCTCGACGCCGTGCTCCCCTGCGATCTGCTCGGCCTCCGCGAGCGAGGCCGCGGCCCTCTCCTCTTCGTCGTACAACGGCGCGTCGAGCGGCTGGTCGAGCGGGACCTTGATCACGTGGACGGCCGTGACCTTCGAGTGCTGCTCCTCTGCGAGCTTGATCGCGGTCGCGAGCACTTCCTCTCCGATCGGCCCGAGCTTCATCGGGACGAGGATGTTCTCGTAGACGCCCTCCTCGTGCGGCTCGACGAGGTCGGCCACGGGCTCCTCGACGCGTTTCATCATCGCCGAGCCGCGACTCCGGCGCACGAGCACGAACACGGCGCCTCCGACCGCGAGCCAGACAGGGCCGGCGATCCTGGCGCTCGAGTGCGTGGTCAGGGTTCCGACCCAGATGGCAAGCGTGAGCGGTATCCCGACGAGTGCGGCCACCGGCACGGGGACTCCGCGAACCCGGATGTTGAATGGCACCCGGAACGGCCGTTCGAGCTCCGGCTCGCGGAACCTGAGCTTGATCACCGCGACCTGGGCGGCAGTGAACGTGAGCAGCACTCCGAAGCTGTAGAGCCCCGCCAGCGAGCGAACCGGAGAGCCGATCACCACGGCGCCGATCAGGAGCGCGGCCGAGATTCCTACTGCACTGATGATCGCGGCCGGTGCCAGCAGCGTCCGACGGCTGAGGCGGGCGAAGACGTGCGGGAGCATGTCCCGCCGTCCGAGCGAGTAGGCCAGCCGGCCCGCGCCCGACATCGACGTCGTGACGACCATCGCGAGCACGAGCACGCCCGAGACGCCGACGAACGCCTTGACTCCGTCGGCGACCGCGGCGGGAAGCCCGGCTCCCTTCAGCGCTGCCGCGATCCCGACCAGCGGCTCTCGCAGCCAGACCGTCCCGAGCTCCCTCCCGCCCGGGAAGGCCGAGATCGCCACCACACCGATCGCAAACGAGACGATGACGGCTGCGCCGATCCCGCCGAACAGGCTGCGCGGAAGGTTCTTCCCAGGCTCGCGC
>JACDER010000280.1 GCA_013816275.1 Actinomycetota bacterium
GGGGGAGATGGAACGCCGGTACGAACGTCTCTCCAGCGTGCGCGCGAGGAACCTGCACGAGGCGAACCGGTCGCTCAGGCAGCGGAACGAGCCGACGATGCCGTACCTGCTCGTCGTGATCGACGAGCTCGCCGACCTGATGATGATCTCGCCGCAGGACGTGGAGGACTGCGTCATCCGGCTCGCGCAGAAGTCGCGCGCGGTCGGCATCCACCTCGTGCTCGCGACCCAGCGGCCGTCGGTGGATGTGATTACCGGGATGATCAAGGCCAACGTGCCGTCGCGGATCGCGTTCGCGGTCTCCAGCCAGACGGACTCCCGCGTGATCCTCGACCAGCACGGGGCGGAGAGCCTGCTCGGACAGGGCGACATGCTGTTCAAGCCACTCGGGACGTCGCGCCTCCAGCGGTTGCAGGGCGCGTACGTGAGCGAGGAGGAGATCGCGCTCGTCGTCGAGCAGTGCCGGCAGCAGCGCGAGCAGGACCTGGACGAGTCGCTGCTCGAGCTGCCCGAGCCGGAGGCTGCGGCGGACGGGGGTGACGACGGAGACTTCGACCCCGACCAGGATCCGCTGCTCGAGCGCGCCATCGACATCGTCGTGCAGACCCAGACCGCGTCGGTCTCTCTTATCCAGCGCCGGCTTCGGGTCGGCTATACCCGCGCGGGTCGCCTGATCGACATGCTCGAGCGGCGTGGAATCATCTCCGGCTACGAGGGCTCGAAACCGCGTCGCGTGCTCGTCGGCGAGCACGAGCTCGACCGGCTCGCCGGCTAAAAGCGCCTAACGAAACGAAGCACGGACCGTCCGGCCGCGCTGAGCGGCGCGAGGCTGCGTCCTCGGTCGCGCCCGTATCCTCCGGATACGTGCGCTCCCTGCATCCTGCCCTCGCACTCGCCCATCGCACCCGGTCAGCGCGTGGTCATTCCGTTAGGCGCTCTGAGCGGCCGTCCGCCTCGTTACCATCTTTCCCGTGTCGGAAGCGGTCTGGACTCGAAGCGCACGCGCCCAGCCAAATGAGCGCGCGCGTGCATCCGTGTTCGTGGGCGCGCTCGCCGTCTCCGTCATCCCGGCAGCGATCGCGCTGGCCGCCTACTCCTCGATGGTCGACCTCGCCTACGCGTCAGCCGCGGTTCCGCTTGCGGCCGTGCTCGGATTCGTCGCGCTCGCCCTCTCCCGCAGCGCGCGCAGGCTCTCCCAGGTCACGCTCGGCCGGATCGGAGGAACCGGTCTCGCCCGCGCCGGCTCGATCCTCGGCGCCCTCGGGCTCTACCTTGCCGCGATGGCCGGGCTGTCGGTCGGCTTCTTCGGGCTCCTCCTCCTTTTCGACTAGCGTGAACGGGACTACAATCCGCAGTCATGAGTAAACCCATTCGAATCCTCTTGATTGCCGCCGCCGTGGGCGCGGCCGCGTTCGCCGCGGCCTACTTCCTCGGCCACTCGACGAAGAGCAAGGCGTCGAAGACCACGAGCGGAAGCACCGTCACCGGGCAGGTCCCCGCGCCGGTCGCGGGTGGAGGCTCAGCGCCGAAGGTCGCGAAGGTCGCGCTGAACAGCAACGTGCCGTCTCTCGCCGCCCCGCCGCCGCCACCTCCGCCGACCGGGCCTCCGCCGCCGCCTCCGCCGACCGGGCCACCCCCACCACCCCCGCCTCCTCCACCTCCACCTCCACCTCCGCCACCACCGCCACCGCCGCCTCCGGTTGTGACGGTCGTCGGGTAAGAGGGGCGGAGCATGCTCGAGAACGGCGTCCTTGTCGAGGGTTACCGGATCGACCGGCTGATCGGCGAGGGGGGGATGGGTGTCGTCTACGAGGCGACCCAGCTCTCGCTCGAACGGAAGGTGGCGCTCAAGCTGCTGACCGCCGAGCTTTCCTCCGACGCAGGCTTCCGCGAGCGCTTCAGGCACGAGGCGCGGATCCAGGGCGCGATGGACCACCCGAACATCGTCACCGTGCACGAGGCGGGTGAGAGCGACTACGGGCTCTTCATCGCGATGGAGCTGATCCGTGGCGCGACCCTCAAGGACCTGATCGTCGGCCGCGAGCTCGATGCCGGCCGGACGCTGCGGATCCTGTCGCAGGTGGCCGACGCGCTCGACAGCGCCCACGACGCGGGCCTGATCCACCGAGACATCAAGCCGCACAACATTCTCGTACGAGCCGGAAGGCGCGACCACGCGTTCCTGGCGGACTTCGGCGTCACGAAGGTGCGCGGCGGCACCAACCTGACCAAGACCGGCCACTTCGTCGGCACCGTCGACTACATGGCTCCTGAGCAGATCCGTGGGGAGCCCGCGACCCGCGAAACGGACATCTACGCGCTCGGAACCGTCCTCTACGAGTGCCTCTCCGGTGTCGTCCCCTTCCCCAAGGACTCCGATGTCGCCGTCATGTACGCCCACCTCGCCGATCCACCGCCGCAGATCACGAACGAGCGGCCCGAGCTGCCTCCGCAGCTGGACGCGGTCATCTCGACCGCGATGGCGAAGGATCCCGGCGTGCGCTACTCGTCCGCGATGGGGATGGTGGAGGCCTTCGAGCGGGCCCTCGGCGAGGATGGACAGGCGGCGGTCTCGATCCCGGGGCCGGTCGAAAGCCCCGAGGACATCGGCCTGCGCGAGGACGGCCAGCCCGACACGTCGCCGAGCGCCACGCGGCCCGACGCAACCAGGGCCGCGCCAATCCTGCAGACGCCGGCGCCCGGGACCGAGATCAGCCCCGCTCCCCCTGCGCAGGCG
>JACDER010000281.1 GCA_013816275.1 Actinomycetota bacterium
CTGGTCGCGCTCGAAGTATTCGCCCATCGAGGGTGCGTCGAGCTCGACGACGCGGTCACCCTCGACCCGGCCGACCTTCCCCTCGTCGTACGTGACGAGCTTCATCGCCGCCGATGCTAGTCCCCTGGTACTCCGGTCGCTACCGCAACCTGAGCCAGGCGACGACCTCGGCTGCGTTCTCGTCCGGCGGGAACACCGGGTAGAAGACCTTCGCGACCGCGCACGCCTCGACGACCAGCGCCAGGCGCCTGTACAGCGTCATCCCGTCGAACTCGAACGTCGGAAGCCCGAGTGCTGCGCCGAGCTTGCGCTCCGGATCGGCGATCACCGGGTAAGCGATGTGGTTTCGCTCTGCGAACTCGAGCTGCTCTTCGAGCGGCTGCGCAGAGAGGCCGGCCAGGCTCGCTCCCAGCTCCTCCAGCTCGGCTGCGTGATCGCGAAACGCGCACGACTGCGGCGTGCATCCTCGCGCTCCCGGGATCGCGTCCCACTCGGGCCCGGCCGGCTGATCGGGCCGGCCGGCGCGCGGATAGACGTAGAGCACCAGCCTGTCCATCGAGAGCGCGCGCATCGAGACCGGGCCCTCCGACGATTCGAGGGTCAGCTGCGGGAGCATCCTCCCGAGCAGGTGGTCGCACGCGCCGTCGTCAGCGGGGACCGGCAGCCCCTCGGGCAACGAGTAGGGATCCGAGCTCACTTACAGCGGAAGGATCCGCTGACCGTTCCGCGCTTGCCGACGACCCGGCCCGAGAACGTTCCGCGCGTCCTGTTTCCCATGAGGCGAAGCTTGACGTTGTAGAGCGCGTACCGAGTCCCGCCGAATGCCCAGGCGATGATCGCGCGGGTATAGACGCCGTCGTGGTTGGCCGAAGGCACCGTGATGCCGAGGTAGCTGTACCGGGCCTTGCCCTTGGAGATGGTGAGCGTGCCGATGCTGATCGTGAAGACGCGGGTGATGCCGACCTTCAGGCACGAGCCGTTGCGGAAGGACTGCGTCTTCCCGCCCATCCTGACCGTCGCCGACGCAGGCCCGCAGAAGACGCGGTACGTGGTCTTCCCGACCGTGTGGACGCCCGGCTTGCACGCGGATGCGCTCTTGGTCGCACCGCTGGCGGCGGCCGTCACGGACAGCGCCGCAAGGAGGACGGCAACGACGAGCCGCCTCATGTTCCGCAGATCCTCATCGCCGTTCGAGCGTACACCTCGGCCGTCTGCACGAGGGCTCCGATATCGAGATTCTCACCGAATTCAGCGTCGGGCAACCCGCTCGACGTCCCGTAGTTGAGGGTCGCGATCCCGTAACGGCTGAGCACCGATGCGTCGGAGAACCAGCGCGTGACGTCGCGCTCCGGCTGAGAGCCGAAGACCTGCGTGTGCGCCTCCGACACAGCGCCCACGAGCGGGTGGCCCTCGTCGATCTGGGCGCCGGGCGCCGTGACGTAGACCTCGGCCTCGACCCCGTCGCAGGAGCGGGCAAACTCGAGCGCCTTGCGCCGGGCATCCGCCATCGGGACGTCGGGCGGCACGCGCAGGTCGAGATAGAGATCCGTGCGGTGCGGCGTGCGGGACGCGCGCCAGCCGAAGCCGCCCTCGATCGAGCCAACGTTGGCGACCCCGCGGACGCCGTCGTAGCTCATCTCCTCCTCCCACGAGGGGAGCCAGTCGAGCACGGCATCCAGCACGGGGCGCATGCGCAGGATCGAGTTCTCGTCCCGGCGCCCCTCGCTGAAGGCGGTGTGGATGAACGGACCGTGCGTCGAGAGCCGGAGCCAGAGCGAGCCGAAGTGGGCCAGGACGAGCTTGTTCTCGGTCGGTTCGCCGAGGACGCACATGTCGGCGACGCCGCCATGCGTGACGAGGTAGCGCGAACCGGCCGCGTACCCGCGGTACTCGGCGCCCTGGGCGTCACCCTGCTGCGTCTTCTCGATCTCGCCCGCGACGGCCGCGATCAGGACATCGCCCTTCAGGCGGACGCCCTCGTCCTGCAGCGCCCGCACCGCCTCGATGTACGCCGCGACCGCTCCCTTCATGTTCGAGATCCCGAGCCCGTAGATGCGGCCGTCGCGCTCGAAGCCCTCGGGTTGAAAGCCGGGAATCCCCTGGAGCCAGGGCTCGCGACCCGAGTACGAGGTGTCGAGGTGGCCGTTGAACATGAGTGACGGGCCGCCGCCGGAGCCGGCCCACGTGCCCAGCACGTTCGCGCGCCCGTCCTCGACCTGCTGCCACTGGACCTGCAAGCCCATGCCCTCCAGCACATCGCGCACCACTTCCGCGCACGCCTGCTCCGAGCCCGTGAACGACGGAGTCGAGACGAGCCGGATCGCGAGCTCGACGAGGCGGTCGCGGTCGATCATCGGAAATGAGGCAGGACTTCGCGCCCGAAGAGCTCGATCTGCTCGTGGCGCTTGTCGCCCCAGAGCTCGAGCATCACGTGGGTGCAGCCGGCGTCGCGGTACTCCTCGATCGCCGCGATGCAGTCGGCCGGCGTCCCCGCGATGGGCTTGCACTTGTTGAGGATCGCGTCGGTGACCTCGGCCTTGGCAGCGAGGCGGCCACCCTGCTCCATGGCGTCCGCAATCGGCCGGATCTCGTCCTGCTCGAGCCCCGCCAGGTCGAGCAGCGTGTCGGCGGCACCCTGGATGTTCTGCACCTTGTTGGCCAAGTACATGCCTGCGATCTCGCGGGCGCCGTCACGCCCCCCCTCCCGGTCATGCCCGATCGAGGCGACCACCGTG
>JACDER010000282.1 GCA_013816275.1 Actinomycetota bacterium
AGCCGGTCTACCCATGCGCTCGAGCGGGATCCACCATGTCGACCTGGTCGTCTCGTCGATCGAGCGAAGCCTCCCCTTCTATCGCGATCTCCTCGGCCCGCTGGGCTGGCATGGAGTGAGCGAGGTACAGGGCGAACGTGGGGAGACCATTTGGTACCTCTGGGGGCAGGGGAGCTCGATCGGGCTCCGTGAGACGCAGACGGAGGGCGGGCACGACAGGTATCGCGTCGGGCTCCACCATCTCGCACTCGAAGCCTCGTCCCGGGGAGCTGTCGACGAGCGCAGCGAATGGCTCGAGGCCCAGGGCGCCGAGATCGAGAGCGGCCCAGAGGAGTACTGGTACACGCCGGGCTACTACGCGGTCTTCTTCTTCGATCCCGACGGGATGAAGCTGGAGCTCGTGCACGTCCCGGCACAGGCGGCATAACCGAAAGGAGCAGCATGTCCACCACGCCTCCCGAGCAACCTCCCGCCGGCGGGCCCTCGCGCCCGGCGTACGGGTACAACGCTCCGAACGTCGCCCGGATGCCTATTCCGGGCAACGCCGAGTTCCTCGTCTACCTGATCGTCGAGATCATCTTCGTGCTGATCTGGATCATCGCGGATAGCGTCAACACCGCGACCTGGGTCACGCTGACGACGGCGCTCACCTTCGGCTACATCATCAGCCGCGGGATCGCCAAGGCAGGAAAGGTTCTCGAGCAGTAAACGAGCTTTCGGGGCGCGTCCGGCTTGCCGGGCGCGCCCTACGCTCGCGCTTTCTCGAACCGCATCTTCGCCAGCGCCTGCCCCTCGGGGATCCTCGTCGGATACTCGCGCGTGAGGCAGGCGCGGCAGAACGCAGCCTCGGGCCGCTCCGTCGATTCCTGCAGGCCTTCGAGGGAGATGTATGCCAGCGAGGTCGCCCCGATCTGCTCGCGCACCTCCTCGACGGATCGATCCGAGGCGATGAGCTGCTCCGCGTCGCCGAAGTCGATCCCGTAGAAGCACGGGGAGATGATCGGGGGCGAGGAGATGCGAACGTGCACCTCGGTCGCGCCCGCCTCGAACAGCATCGAGACGATCTGGCGCGTCGTGTTCCCGCGGACGATCGAGTCGTCCACCACGACGACCCGCTTGCCGGCGATGTCGGTCAGCGGGTTGTACTTGACCCGGATCCCCTGCTCGCGCATCCCCTGCTCGGGCTGGATGAACGTCCTCCCGACGTAGCGGTTCTTGATCAGGCCCTCGTTGTACGGAATGCCGCTCTCGCGTGAGAAGCCGATCGCAGCGGGCGTGCCGGAGTCGGGAATCGACATCACGAGATCGGCCTCGACCGGGGCTTCGCGCGCCAGCCGCTCGCCCATCCGCACGCGCGCGCCGTGGATCTCGACGCCGTCGATGGTGGAATCGGGCCGGGCGAGATAGAAGAACTCGAAGATGCAGAGCTTGCCCGGCCCGGCCTGAGGGACCGCCTGCCGGGCATGGACTCCGTCCTCGTCGATGACGACGAGCTCGCCGGGCGCGACCTCGCGCTCGAAATCGGCGCCGACCAGGTCGAGCGCGCAGCTCTCGGACGCGACTACCGGGTCGTCGTCGATCGAGCCGAGGCACAGCGGCCGGAACCCGTGCGGGTCGCGGAAGGCCACGAGCTTCCCGTCCGAGATCGCCGTGACGGTGAACGCTCCCTCGAGCTGCGCCATCGCGCCCGCGAGGGCGTCCCCGAGCGGAGCCTCGTCGTTCGCGATCAGCGCGGCGATCACCTCGGTGTCCGAGGTGGACCGGAGCGTGACTCCGGTCTCCGCAAGCCGCTCGCGCAGCTCCTCGGCATTCGTCAGGTTCCCGTTGTGGCCGAGGGCGACCGTCCGCGCGCGGCCGTGGACGACGAGCGGCTGGGCGTTGACCCAATGCGTCGATCCGGTGGTCGAATAGCGCGTGTGGCCGATGGCGATCTCCCCGCGGAGGCCGCGCAGCGTCTGCTCGTCGAAGACCTGGGAGACGAGGCCGAGCTCGCGGACGGCGGTCAGCCGGCCGTTCTCGGCGACCGCGATTCCCGCCGACTCCTGGCCCCGGTGCTGGAGCGCGAACAGCCCGAAGTACGCGAGACGGGAAACGTCACGCTGGTCGGACCGGATTCCGAACACGCCACACATTTCTAGGTCTCCCAGGCCTCGCGCAATGCAGCCACAGGGAGCCCACCTAGCTTAGCGCCTCCGACCACCCCGACCTGGCGGAGCGGGACGCCGGAGAGCGACGCGGCCTCCTCCGGCGCGCACGCGATCACGGCCTGTCCACCACCTTCGCCGAAGAGCGAGATGCGATCGGCGGGAAGATCGAGCTCGGCGCCGATCCCGCTCGCGACCGCCGCCTCCGCGCAGCACACCGCAAGGCCGCCTTCGGACACGTCGTGAGCGAAGGACAGGAGCGGCGCGGAGCGCCAGAGGAACTCGATGAGCGTCGCCTCGCCCTCGAGATCGAGCTGAGCGGGGCGGCCGCCCACCTCCCCGAAGAGCGCCTGGTACTCGGAGCCCGCGAGCGAGATGGCCGGGTGGCCGGCGAGGAATACCGCATCACCCTCGCGCCAAAGGCTCGGGACGAGCCGGACATCGGCGACGAGCCCCACGCAACCGACCTCGGGCGTCGGATGGATGGGCCGGCCGTCCGTCTCGTTGTAGAGCGAGACGTTGCCCGAGACGATCGGGAGGCCGAGCGCCTCACACGCCTCGGCGATCCCTTCGATC
>JACDER010000283.1 GCA_013816275.1 Actinomycetota bacterium
CGCGAGATGCCGCAGACGGCATTCAGGTTGGCGCCGTCGTAGTAGAGCAGCGCGCCCGCGTCGTGGAAGACCTTCGCGACCTCTTCGATGTTCTCGTCGAAGAGACCGAGCGTGGACGGGTTGGTCAGCATCAGCCCGGCCGTTCGCTCGTCGACAAGGGTGCGGAGATGCTCGACGTCGACGTTTCCGCGCGCGTCCGTCTGGACCTTGGCGAGCTTGTATCCGGCCATCGTGACGCTCGCCGGGTTCGTGCCGTGAGCCGTGTCCGCGGTGATGACCGTGTCGCGGTCCTCACCCCGGTCCTCGAAGTAGGCCCTCATGAGCATGAGGCCGGTCAGCTCACCCTGCGAGCCGGCGGCCGGCTGGAGCGTGATCCCGGGGAGGCCGGCGACCTCCGCCAGGATCTGCTCGAGCTCCGACATCAGCTCGAGCGCGCCCTGGGCGCCGTCCTCGTCCTGGAGCGGATGGATGTCCCGGAAGCCGGGGAGCATCACCACGCGCTCGTTGACGCGCGGGTTGTGCTTCATCGTGCAGGACCCGAGTGGATAGAACCCGGTGTCGATCCCGAAGGTGCGATCGGCAAGCGCGGTGAAGTGCCGGACGAGCTCGGGCTCGGAGATCTCGGGCAGGCGCGGCGGCGTCTCGCGACTGAGGGCAGCGGGCAGGTCGGGGACGGGCAGATCGGGTTGCGGCGGATGGCCTGCTCGCCTGCCCGGCCGCGACTTCTCGAAGATCAGCTCCACGCGGAGATCACCTCAGCCAGACGGTCGATGTCCTCTTGGGTCTTCGTCTCGGTCACCGCCACGAGCAGCGCGTCGTCGAGCCCGTCGTAGTCACGCCCGAGCGCGTAGCCGGGATGGACCCCCTGCCCGCGCGCCGACCGGATCGCCTCTCTCGCGGGTCGTCCGACACGGATGGCAAACTCCTTGAATGTTGCCTGATCAGAAAACACGAGCTCGGCGCCCGCGTCGCTCACGGCGCGCTTCGCGTACTCGGCGAGGCCGAGGCAGGTCTCCCCCACTTCCCGTAGCCCCTGAGGACCCAGCCACGACAGGTAGACGAGGCCGGCCAGGGCGAGCAGCGTCTGGTTCGTGGTGATGTTGGAGGTCGCCTTCTCCCGGCGAATGTGCTGCTCTCGGGTCTGCAGGGTCAGGACATAGCCGCGGTCACCCGCGGTGTCTACCGTCTCGCCGACGATCCGTCCGGGCATGCGCCGGATCAGATCCGAGCGGGCCGCGAGGAAGCCGTAGTGCGGGCCGCCGTAGGACTGGTAGTTGCTGGCGCCCTGCCCCTCGCCGACGGCGATCGCGCACCCGTAGTTCCCGGGCGCTTCGAGAAGGCCGAGTGAGATCGGGTCGACGTGCGCGACCGCAAGCGCCCCGGCCTCGTCGGCGGCCGCCGCCAGGTCGGGGGCGGGCTCGAGGCAGCCGAAGAAGTTGGGCTGCTGGAAGATCGCGCAGGCCGCATCCTGGGCTGCTTCCCCGAAGCGCTCGGGGTCGGTCACGCCGTCCCGGTGCGGCACCTCGACCACGTCGAGCCCGAAGCCGGGCGCGTAGGTCTTGACGACCTGGCGTACCTGAGGATTGACCGTCTCGGCCATGACGACACGCGTGCGGCCGGTGGCATGCTTCGCGATGTAGCACGCATCCGCTGCGACAGTCATGCCGTCGTAGCCGGAGGCGTTCGAGACGTCGAGCCCGGTCAGCTCGCAGATCACGGTCTGGTACTCGAAGATGGCCTGGAGGACGCCCTGGCTCATCTCCGGCTGGTACGGCGTGTACGCGGTGAGGAACTCGCCCCGCGAGAGCACGGCGTCGACGACGGCCGGAACGTAGTGGTCGTAGATCCCGGCGCCCAGGAACGACAGCTCGACTCCCGTATTGACGTTCCGCGCCGCGAGCTCGGTCAGACGCGCGACGAGCTCCTGCTCCGAGAGGGCAGGCGGCACGTCGAGCGTCCGGCGGAACCGCATCGCTTCCGGGATGTCGACGAAGAGCTCGTCGATCGTCGAGACGCCGATCGTCTCGAGCATCTCCCGCCGGTCGGAATCGGTCAGAGAGAGGTAGCCCACCGCTAGGCGGTCACTGCTCGGCGACGAGCTTTCGGTAGGCCTCGGCGTCGAGGAGGTCGTCGGCCTCGGACGGGTCCGTGAGCTCGATCCGGACCAGCCAGCCCTCCCCGTAGGGATCCTCGTTCACCGTCTCGGGAGCGTCGACCACCTTCTGGTTGACCTCGACCACTCGCCCCGAGAGCGGCGAGATCACGTCGGAAACGGCCTTGACCGACTCCACCTCGCCGTACGTCCGGTCCTTCTCGATCCGGGAATCCTCCTGCGGCGGCTCGTAGTGCACCAGCTCCCCCAGCGAGTCCTGCGCGTACCACGTGATCCCGAGCGTCGCCCGGCCGTCCTCGATCCGCGCCCAGTCGTGCTCCGGGTGGTACTTCAGCTCCTCCGGATAGCTCTCCGCTGCCACTAAGACTCCCCTCGCCGGTAGATCGGTTTCTTGACGATCTGCGCCTTCCTCGCCTTGCCGCGCACGTCAATCGTAATCTCGGTCCCCGGCTCGGAGCGCTCGGACGGAACGTAGCCGAGGCCGATTCCCTTCTCGAGCATCGGCGAATGGGTGCCGGAGGTGACCTCCCCGCCGTCCTCGATCGCCATTCCGGCCCGCGGCACGGCTCGTTCCTCCATCACGAACGCGACCAGGCGCCG
>JACDER010000284.1 GCA_013816275.1 Actinomycetota bacterium
TCGTAGTCGAAGGCGACGAGGACGGTCTTCGCTTCGGCCACGATCCGGTCGTTCACCTTCAGCTCGTAGCTGAGCGCGAAGCTCTTGTTGCCCACCCGCGTCGGCCAGAGCGCGATCTCGACCACCTCGCCGACAGCCACCTGGGCGCGGAAGTCGATCTCGCAGCGCGCGAGGATCATCTGCGTCCAGTCGGCGTCGTGCGGGCTGAGGAAGGCGACGCGGGCCTGCTCGAGGTACGTGAGATAGACGGCGTTGTTGACGTGGCCGAGGACGTCGACGTCCCGGAACCGGACTGTCTCGCGATGCACGAAGGGGAAGCTCATGCCAGGCCCATGAACTCCATCAGGGAGACGAAAGGCTGGACGAGCTGAGCGCCGTCCAGGTCGACCACCGCGATGCCCGGAAGCGGGATCGCGCGCCACTCCTCGAGGTCGGGCGCCGGCAGGCCGCGCACGTGCGCAAGGTAGTGGCTGAGAACGAGACCGTGCGAGACGACGCACAACGATCCCGGCGCCCGCGCTGTCAACCGCTCGATACAGGCGACCGCGCGCGCCGCCGCCTGGGCGCCGGGCTCCCAGCCGGACACGCTCTCGCCGGGCGAGGCGAAGTGGGCGGCGACAAGAGCCTGATACTCCTCCGCGCTGACGAGCGGCGTCTCTCCCCGGCCGACTTCGTGCAGGTCCGGCTCGATCTGCAGCTCGAGCGCGACCGCTTCCGCGACCGGTCGTGCGGTCGCCACCGCCTTCGACTCCGGGCTCGATGCGATCAGGGTCAGCTCGGCCCAGGACGGTGACCGCCCGAGATCCCGGGCCTGCTGCTCGCCCGTGGGGGAGAGCTGCCACGCCGGCATCGGCTGGTCTCCGCGAAGGAGCACTTCGGCGTGGCGGATGAGGTACAGGAGCCGGTCGCTCATGGCCCAAGTATCGTCGCTCGACATGGCCGGCGGAGAGCTCACGCGAACGGCGATTCAGGCGCAGCCGGAATGGCTCGCGCAGGTGCCGGCCGACCGCAGGCTCCCGGACGTCGACGTGCTCCTGACCGGCTGCGGGACGTCCTTCCACGCCGCCCAGACCGGCGGAGACGCGGTGCAGGCGCTCGAGCTCGTGCTCGCCCCCCGGCCGGACGCCGAGCTCCTCGTCCTGCTCAGTCACGAGGGGGAGACGCCGCTGACCCTCGAGGCCGCCCGCGCGTTCTCAGGGCCCAAGTGGTGCGTCACCGCCGCGCCCGAGAGCCCGATCGCCGCTCTCTGCGCCGAGGTGATCGTGGCGACTCCGGAGCTCGAGGAGAGCTACTGCCACACCGCGAGCTACACGTGCGCGGTCGCAGCGCTCGCGGCGCTGCGCGGCGAGGATATCGCGTCGCTTCCGGCCGGCGTCGCCGCCGCGCTCGAGGATCCCTTCCCGGTTTCCGGCCATGAGCGCTGGCTGGTCGCGGGAGCCGGCCGCGACTGGGCGACGGCGCAGGAGGCGGTGCTCAAGCTGCGTGAGGGCGCGTTCGTTCCCGCCGAGGCGCATGAGACGGAGCAGCTGCTGCACGGGTATCTGGCGGCGATTGACGAGTCGGTGCGCGCGTTCGTGCTGGAGGGAGTGGGCCGCGCGGCCGAGCGCGCCCGCGGCGCCGTCGCCGCGCTCGAGGCGCTCGGCTGCGACGTCACGCTCGTCCCGACCGTCCATCCCGTGGTGGACATCGTCCGGTTCCAGCTCCTGACCGTTGCGCTCGCCGAGCAGCGTGGGGTCGATCCCGACCTGATCCGGCGCGACGACGAGCGCTGGGCCAGGGCGCGGGCCGCTTACGACTGACGAGCCGCGAGTAGTTCCGCCTCGCGTTCAGAGCTCATCCCGGTCGCGAGCTCGGCGTCCGCTCCGCGCCAGTCGAGCGCGTCGCGCGCGGTCTCGGCGGCCGGTCGGAACGTGAGCCCGGCGGCGAGCGCGGCCGAGACGTTGGCTTCGTGTATCGCTTTGTAGCCTGCATCGGCGCTCCAGAGCGGCAGCTCTTCCTCGGTCACCCCCTGCTCGACCAGCCAGTCGTCCGAGGCCCAGACGACGTCGGCGTCCGCTAGCAGGTCGCCCAGGGGCACACCTTCGTTCGTGGCGTTGAAGGCTCCCGAGCGTCCCTCCTCCACCATCCGCAGGATCCAGGCGGCGAGATCGCGGACGTCAATGAACTGGATCGGCCGCTCGGGCGGTCCCGGCGCGAGCATCGGGCCGCGGCGTGCCGCCCGCACCGGCCAGTAGGTGAAGCGGTCGGTGGGGTCGTGCGGGCCGACGATGAAGCCAGGGCGGACGATCAGCGCGCGGTCGCCGAACACGTCCTGCACCGCGCGTTCGGACAGAGCCTTCAGCGCGCCGTAGTTCTCGAACTCCGGGCCGAACTCCTCGACCGTCTCGTCCTCGATCGTCCCGAGCGGGCTCGACTCGTCGACCGGCTTCGAGAGGTCGGCGTAGACCGAGATGGTGGAGATGAACGTGTACTGGCCGACGGAGTTGGCGAGAGCTTCGGCTGAGGCAAGGACGATCCGCGGGAAGTAGCCGCACGTGTCAACGACGGCATCCCAGGAACGGCCCTCGAGCGCGGACAGGTCGCCGTCGCGGTCGCCGTGGATCTTCTCAGCCTCCGGGAAGAGCTCCGGGTTCGTCTGCCCGCGGTTGAAGAGCGTCACCTCGTGCCCGCGCGCGAGTGCGTCTTCGACGAGCGCGCGACCGAGGA
>JACDER010000285.1 GCA_013816275.1 Actinomycetota bacterium
TCCTCGACGGGATCATCGAGGACGTCGCAGAGCACCAGCGCGCTCAGGCGCGCGCTGCCGCGTAGGCCGCGAGCGCGGCCGAGACGAGCGCGACCGGCACGACCACCGGCTTCCTGCGGGCGAACACGACCGCATCGCCGACATCGGCGAGCGCGCGCTGCGCGAGCCCGACCCGGGGAGCGGCATAGATCCCGAGACCGACGACGAGATCGCGGAAGCCGAGCCCGCGCGCCTCGTCCCGCTCGGCGCCGGTCAGCCGCATGAAGAGGTCCGGGTTCACCAGCCCGAGGACGCCGAACCCGAGCGAGGCTGCGCCCATGACGTTCTTGATCGCGTTCGACATCACTACCGCGTGCCCGACAGCAGATAGTGGGAAACGCCCCATTCGCTCCCGCCCCGGTAGCCCCAGAGCTCCGCGCACGCGAGGAAGAAGATCCGCCAGCGCGTCCGCCAGAGCCGAGCCTTCGACCGGCCGTAGGCCTGCGCCATCACCTCGAGGATCGCGTCCGCGTTCGCGTCGAAGTTGTCGATCCAGGCCTCCGCCGTCCGGGCGTAGTGCGAGCCGTCCACGGTCCAGCGCTCGCGCACCTGGAGGTCGCGCTGGAACTCGAGCAGGAGGTCGTGGGAGGGCATGAGCCCGGCGGTGAAGAAGTGCCGCGCCATCCACGTCCCGTCGTAGGGATACGCAAACTCCCGGTGCGAGAAGATGTGCACGAAGACCTCCCCGTCCGGGCGCAGGAGCGACGCGACCCGTGCGAGCAGCGCTTCGTAGTTCCGCATGTGCTCGAGCATCTCGACCGAGACGACGCGGTCGAAGCGCCGGTCGGTGTCGAAGACGTTGGCGTCGACGGTGACGACCTCGACCCGCTCGGGCGCCCGCTCCAGGATGAACTCTCTCTGCACCCGCGAGTTCGAAACGGCGAGCACGCGCACGGCCGGATACCGCTCGGCGAGCCAGAGAGAAAGCGATCCCCAGCCGCAGCCGAGGTCGAGGATCTCCATGCCGTCCTCGATCCCCGCGCGGCGGCACGTGAGCTCGAGCATCGCCTCCTCCGCCTGCGCAAGCGTCTCGACGCCAGCGGGCCAGTAGCAGGAGCTGTACTTGAGCCGCGGCCCGAGCACGAGCCGGAAGAACTCTGCCGGCAGCTCGTAGTGCTGCTCGTTCGGCTTCTCGACCTCCTCGGCGATGGCGGATCGGCGGAGGCTCTCGACGAAGGACCGGCGCTCGGCGGGCGACCGTCGCTGCTCGCGCCGGAGCCGAAGCGCGCACGCCCCACGGATGCCCGCGCGGACGACGGCCTCCATCACGCTGCCCGCGGGAACCAGGGGACGAACGGGCTCGTCTCGCGCTGGTAGCGGCGGTAGTCGTCGCCGCGGCTGCGGAGCGCCTGCTCCTCTGACGGCGGGATCCCGGTCACGAAGACGATCAGGTACAGCATCAGCGCCGGGCTGATCCAGCCGAGCCAGCCCCACGGCGCCTGGGTGGCGATCAGGGCGTAGGCGACCCAGCTCGTCCACTGGAAGAAGTAGTTCGGATGCCGTGAGTAGCGCCAGAGGCCGTAGCGCATCGTCTTGCCGCTGTTCGCCGGGTCGGCCTTGAAGCGGGCGAGTTGCCGGTCGGCGAGCGCCTCGCCCGCCGCGGACACGACCCAGAGCGCGGCGCCGGCCCAAGCGATCGGCTGGAGCCCGTGATGCCGGTCGAAGCACGCGAGCAAGAACGGCGCCGAGACCCCGAGCGCAAGCAGCGCCTGCGCCTGGTAGAAGGCGAAGAAGCGCCGCTGAACCCCTCCCCGCTCCGTCCACTTCGCGCGGAGATCGCGGTAACGGCGATCTTCCCCATGCCCGACGCGGCGGAGCACGACCGAGGCCACGCGCAGATAGGCCGGGCCTGCTGTTACCGCGACGAGGATCCTGTAGGCGAGACAGCCGGGAGCAAGCGCCGCGTACAGGGCGGCCAGCAACGCGAGCGTGACCGCCCAGGCGGCGTCGACCGCGGTGGCGTCGCCTGTCCGGCGCTGGAGGACGTAGAGCGGCAGGAAGATCGCCTCGGCCAGCCCGAGCCCGATCAGGAACAAGACCCAGTGACTCGTGATCACGTCAGTCGAGCCAGACGTGGTCAGGCGGCCCGTAGGGGCGGCGGAGCTCTTCGATCGCCTCCTCGAGCTCCCGCGTCATCGCGCGCGCGGAGGCCACCGTCGGACGCTGCGGCTCGAACGTGCGCGGCCTACCGACGAGGATCTTGATCTTCGGGAAACCGATCCTCGGTTTGGAAGGCCGAAGCGCCTTCTCGGTGTTGACGAGGCAGACCGGGACAATCGGGGCGCCGGTCAGGAGCGCGAGGCGGGCCGCTCCTCGCAGGAACGGGCGGTTGCGGTGCGCCCTGGACGTGCCCTGCGGAAAGATCCCCAGCACCCCACCCTCCTCGAGCAGCTCGAGCCCGTGCCGGAGCGCGCCGGAGTCGCCGCCGCCACGCTCGATCGGGAACGTGCCGAACCAGTCCATGAGCTTTCCGACGATCGGGTTGTTCCAGAGCTCGATCTTCGACATGTAGTGGATCGGCCTGGGCGTGGCCACCCCGAGGAAGAACGGGTCGGCGAGCGAATCGTGGTTCGACACGAGGATGCACGGGCCGGTCGCCGGAATGTGCTCGCCGCCTTCGACCTCGATCCGGTACGCGCGGCGGAGCAGCTC
>JACDER010000056.1 GCA_013816275.1 Actinomycetota bacterium
CCCACGATCGGTGTGCCGTTCACCTTCGTATAGCCGCCCCCCGACAGCGGGCTGCGATAGAGGTTGTACCCGGCGGATGCCGGCGGTACGACGGCGTCGTGCCAAGAGAGCTGCACAGAGACACCGGTCGCTGCCGCGGTCAGACCGGTCGGCGCCGCCGGCCCGGTCAGGTCGGCGTTCTGCGTGAAGATGACGCGCGCATCGAGGGGGGCAACCGTGACGTCGAGCTCCCCGTTCGCGATCGTGCCGGCGGGGGTAATCGGTGTCCCGTCCGGGAGATAGCCGCCGACGGGCACGTGAACGTCGCGCGCTTCCTTGCTCGAGTTGACCACGACCACAGCCGCACTGTCACCCGCCTTGCGCCCGTACGCGAGGATTCCCTTCGCGTCGTCGGTAAGTAGGAACTTCAGCGCGCCGTCGCGCAGCACCGCGTTGTCCTTACGCATCTTCGTGAGTGACGTGTAGTAAGCGCGCATCGAGGTGTCCGGCTTCCGCGTGTCCCCGAGCTTCTTCGTGTTGGCGTCGCCCCAGGGGTAGGTGCGCCGGTCGTCGGGATCGTCGTCACCAGACACGCCCACCTCGTCGCCGTAGTAGATCGTCGGCGCGCCGGGCATGGTCATCTGGATCAGCGCGGCGAGCTTGACGCGCTTCTTCCCTTCGTCGAGGTTCGCCGAGTTCTGCTCCCGCTGCGCGCGCGACTCGTCACCGGGTGCGAGCGTCCAGAGGATCCGCTCCGTGTCGTGCGAGTCGATCAGGTTCATCAGCGTCCAGTAGACGGCGTCGGGGTAGTCCTCGCGGATCGACTCCATCCGCTGGACGAACTGCGACGGCGGGATCGGCTGCCCGCTGCCTGGGAACCCCTTCGAGTCGAACGCGTGCGGCGCGAGCAAGCTTACGACCGCGTCGCGGAAGCGGTAGTTCATCGAGGAGTCGGCCGTGTCGCCGTTCACGTACGGCAGGACGTCGAACTTCTTCCAGAGCTCGCCGATAATCGGAGAGCCGGCTTTCGTCTTCTCGACCGCGGCGCGGAACCCGTGCCAGAAGTCGACCGACTTGTCCTGCATGACGTCGAGCCTCCAGCCGTCCGCGCCAAGCTTCAGCCACTTCTGCGCGGCCGACTGCGGCGTGTCGTAGACGTACTGCTTGACCCCGAAGACCTCGGTCAGCTTGGGCAGCGAGTCGAAGCCGAACCAGGAGTCGTAGAAGCTGGCCTTCGCGGGGTCGTGAGGCGCGCACGGCGACGGCTCGCCGGCCGCGGCTACGCGGAAGAAGAAGAACCCGCGGAACTTCGAGAACGTCTGCTCGCAGGCGCCCGTCCCGGGCCAGTTGTGGTACCGGTCGAACATCGGGCTGTCGGAGGACATGTGGTTGAAGACTCCGTCCAGCAGCACCTTGATCCCGTTCTTGTGCGCCGCCTTCGTCAGCGCCTGGAACTCCTGCTGCGTCCCCAGGTACGGATCGATCTTCGTGTAGTCGCGCGTGTCATAGCGGTGGTTCGACCCGGCCCAGAAGATCGGGTTCATGTAGATGACGGTCACGCCGATGCTCTTCAGATAGGAGAGCTTCTGCGTGATCCCGGCCAGGTCGCCGCCGAAGTAGTCGCGGCCGTGCGGCCCCTCGGTTCCAACCGACTTGTCCGGCCCGAAGCGCTTCTTGCACGTCTGGAGCGCGTCGATGTAGTTGCGGCACGCGCCCTCCGGCATCGTGCCCCACGGCATGCGGACGATCCGGTCGAGCGCCGGCGTCGACTCGTGCGAGGGGTCGCCGTGCGGATAGGCGTAGCGCTTGTCCTTGCTCCACACGTACTTCTTGGGGCTCCCGCGCGCGGGGTCGTTCTTCGTGTTCGCGTTGCGGAAGCGGTCGGGGAAGATCTGGTAGATGACCCCGTCCTTCATCCAGTCGACGGTCTTGAAGTTCGGTTCGTAGACGGTGATGGCCCAGCCCCAGTCGGGCGAGGAGTCGAACGGCTTGCCCCAGCCGCCGTCGCGCACGTCCGAGTCGTCCTCGTAGTAGACGGTCTTCGTCCCGTCGTGGACTATGAAGCGGTAGTAGATCGTGCCCGGAAAGCCTTGATCGAGATCGGCCTCCCAGAAGTCGCACCCGAACTGGGACTGCATGTAGCAGGGGACGTTCGAGGCGACGACGTGCATGTCCACGAGGTCCTCGCGCCCGGGGTTCGTGTAGTACGCGCGGAGAGTGACCGACGTCGCATCGTCGTGGAACGTCCGGAACCGAAGCTTTATCCGCTTGCACGGAGGGTCTACGCATCGAGGCCATACGGCTCCCTGCGGCTGCCGGTAGACCGTCGAGCGGCTGTCGTGGCCGAGCCCGTCCCACCAGATGTCGCC
This sequence comes from Actinomycetota bacterium, assembly GCA_013816275.1. Classification (GTDB taxonomy): domain Bacteria; phylum Actinomycetota; class Thermoleophilia; order Gaiellales; family Gaiellaceae; genus JACDER01. The sequence goes on from JACDER010000056.1 coordinate 2,349, forward strand.
GTCGTGGCCGGGTGCATTCGCCGCCTGCGCGCCCCCGAGGGCGACGATCAGTCCGACTATCAGCAGTCCGAGGAGAGCGACCTTACGCAACGGACGCAACCTAGCCAATTTCCACGGACCCTGGCTAGCGGCGGCGGCTGTTCAGGTAGTGGATCGCGTAGACCAGGACCCCCAGTACCGCAAAGAAGAAGGTTGCGATCCCCCATGCGGTCGGGTGCTTGCTGCCGTGCTTGCTCGCGTGCCAGAACACGCCCATGGCGAGCGCGGCCGAGAACACGACGAGCAGGATGAACGTGCCGGGGCTGACGTTTCGCAGGGCTGCGGCCACTGAGCTACGTGAGGGCGCCGAGAAACTCGTCGATCGAGAGCGCCGAGACCGTCTGGATCTTCGCGCTGCCGCGCGCGCCGAGCGCGACCGAGACCCTGGCGATGGTGGCGTCGTCCGGCGCCTCGACCACGTTCACGAAATCGTAGGGCCCCAGGGTCGCCCACTGGTGGAGCACCTTGGCGCCGAGCTCCTCCACGTCACGGTTCACTTCGCGCAGGCGGTCGGGATTCGACTTCAGGGTCTGGACTCCCTGGGCCGTCAGCGTCGTCAGCAGGATGTAGGTCGGCATCGTCGCTCCTCTCCGTCGCTCGAGGGAGGACCTTACCGAGCCGCTTATCGAGCCGCGCGACCTGATCGAAGTAGACCAGTGCGGAGCCGAGGAAGATCATCGGCGAGATGACGACCGTGGCGAGGAATCCCGCGATCGCCAGCTGCAGCTTCCCCTGGCCGTGCAGGAGCAGGAAGAGGACGCCGCCGGTCAGGTGGTACGTGATCACGAGCGTCACCAGCGTCCCCAACACGTGGACGTAGTCGGCCTTGGCCAGCTCGATCCCGCGCGCGAGCGCGTGGCGGTAGTCGAGTCGCTCGATCACCGCCGCCGGGACGGAGAGGCCGACGTAGGCGAGCCAGAGAATGATGGGCAGGAACGGCCCGATCAGCGTGACCCAGACGCTGCCGGAGGCTGCAAACAGGAGCGGGAGCAGCGCGACGGTGGGCCAGATGAGAAAGCCGACGACGAACGCGTTCCAGAGCGCTCTCCGAGGTGCGGGGCCTCCGGCGATCACGCACGCCCCGATGAACGAGGCGGTCATCAAGACCGAGCCCGCTCCCGCCGCGACCGGAAGCTGGAGCACGGATGGGAGCGGCTGGACGATGACGAACAGCGCGGCCGGCCCGAGTCCGAGGACGATCGAGGGCCAGAAACGGTCGCCGTAGAGCCGGATCGTCTCCGCGATCGTCTGGCCGACCGTCCGCTCCGCCGGCGGCAGCGGGGCCGGGAGTTGTCTGCGCGGCACGCCCGGAGGTTACGCGCGTACGGCCTGCGGCTCCCAGCTGAACTTCCGCACAGCGACGATCAGTCCCCCGAGCGCCCAGAGGCCCATCACGCCCAGGTTCGTTCCGGACAGGCCGCTGCCAGTCGTGGCCGGCGCGAGCGTCGTCTGCAGCCCGTCCGCCAGCCGTGCGAGCGGGAAGACGCGGCCGATCTCCTGCAGCCAACCCGGCAGCTCGCTCACCGGGATGAAGACGCCGGAGATGAACGAGAGCAGGACGGCGCTGAACGGCGCGATCGTGGAGGCCGACTCGGCCGTCGGCGTGAGCGCGGTGAGCGCGATCCCGAGGATGCACATCGTCGCCGTCCCGACGACCAGGTAGAGGATGAATCCGCCGAACGTGTCGCCCGGGAAGTGGACGCCGTAGGCGAAATGTCCGATCAGGAGGAGCGCGACGGTCATGAACAGGATGAGCAGAATCGCGCGGAGCACCTGGGCGACCATGAAGACCCACGGCGGGAGTGGCGTCCCGCGCAGTCTCTTCAGCTGACCGCTCTCGCGCTGTGCCACCAGCCCGATCGCCATCGTCGAGAAGGCCGAGAGCATGATCGAGTACGCGAGGATCCCGGCGGTGAAGTACGCGTTCTCGTCCAGCAGCGTCCCGTGCGAGAGCGTGGTCGTGTCCTTCCCGTGGGCGAAGATCGAGTTGAAGAGGACGAGCAGGATGATCGGGAACGCGATCGTGAAGACGAGCGCCCGCTGGTTGCGCATCAGCCCCTTGATCCCGAACTTCGTCAGGTGGAGGAGCACCTTGAGCTTCCTCACTGGCCGTCACTCCCGGTGAGCTCCAGGAACACGTCCTCCAGGCTCGCCCTCCGCACCTCGAGGTCCGCGAGCTCGAGCCCGCGCTGGTCGGCGAACGAGAGCAGGTTCGCGAGCGCCCGCTGCGGGTCCGTCGTGTGGAAGCCGACCTGCGCCCCGGCGACGTCGACGCCGGCACCGACCGCCGATGCGATCTCGTCTACCCCAACGCCCTCTGGCAGCTTGAAGCGGACGACGGTGCCGCCCTGGCCGTCTCCGGCGCCAAGCGAGGCGGGCGTGCCGAAGCGACGATCTGGCCCGAGCGGAGGATGGCGACGTGGTCGGAGAGGTGTTGCGCCTCGTCCATGTAGTGCGTGGTCAGGAACACGGTCTTGCCCAGGCTCTTCAGGCCTTCGATCATGTTCCAGGCGTCGCGCCGCGCCGCCGGGTCGAAGCCCGTCGTCGGCTCGTCGAGGAAGATCAGGTCCGGGTCGCCGATCAGGCCGACTCCAACGTCGACGCGCCGGCGCTGCCCGCCGGAGAGCGTCCCGACCCGGTCGCGCTCGCGGCCTTTGAGGCCGACCAGGTCGATCGTCTCCGGCACCGAGCGCGGCGTGAAATAGAGGCCCGCGTACAGCTGGAGTGTCTCCTCGACCGTGAGTGCCGGGTCGGGCTGGGATTCCTGAAGCACCATTCCGATCCGGTCGCGCCATTCCCGCGGCGCCTTCTCCGGGTCGGCGCCGAGTACCGAAAGCTCGCCGTCCGTCCGCTAGCGGTAGCCCTCGAGGATCTCGATCGTGGTCGTCTTGCCCGCGCCGTTCGTCCCGAGGAAACCGAACACCTCGCCGCGCTCGACCTGAAAGTCGATTCCGCGGACGGCCTCGTGGTCGCCGTACTTCTTCCGCAACCCGGTGACGACGATTGCCGGTTCGCTCATCAGCGGGCGATCATAGCCCCGCCGCTTTCACGGCTTTCGTCACCGCGGCGTCGATCGACGAGACCGGGCTCTCCTTACCGACCCAGGGGTCGCCGCCGAAGTGGGACGCGAAGATCTTCTCGGCCGTCCGCGTGGCCAGGGCCTGCGCTGTCAGCGTCGGGTTCACGCCCCCAACCCCATTGGACAGCGCCGAGTTGTCGGCAACGAACACCCGCTTCACGAACCACGACTCGCCGTTCGGGTCGAGCACCGAGTCGGCGATGTCGGACCCCATCCTCATTGTCGATTGCAGGTGGAACAGCACCGGCGCGAGGTTCATCCGCGCGATCTCCTTGGCGCCGGCGGCCCGCAGGAGCTCGACCGCCTTCGCCGCCAGGAACTCGCGGTTTCGCCGGGTGCGCGCGGAGCGCTTGCGGTACTGAACCTCCACGCGCGGGATCGCGCCGTGCTCGTCCGGCGGGCTCGACTGCGAGAGCGTGACGCGGTTCTGGGCCTCGACGTCGTCGTCGGTCAGCACGAGCACGTTGATCAGCTTGTCCACGTCCCGGATGAAGGTCTTCAGCCGTTTGCCCACGAGCCGGCCGATCACGTCCGCGCCCTCGGCGGTCACGCCGGTGCCGTTGTCGTACAGGCCGGCCATGCCCGAGTCGCTGAACGCGAGCGAGTAGGCCTGGAGCGCCGGTGGAAGCGTCGTCACCTCCAGGGAGCCGGCTCCGGGATAGTCGGCGCGCGCGTTCGAGCCCGGGCCGCGCGTCGAGCCCGTGTACGTGGAGAAGCGCCCGATGACGAAGTCCGGGTAGTGGTCGGTCAGGCCGCGCCCGACCTGGTCGTTCGGGTTCGGCAGGCCGCTGCGGAGCCAGAGCCGCGGCGTCTCCACGCAGCCGCCGGCGAGGACGACGACGCGCGCCTCCTCGGTGTGCTCCAGCCCGGTCTTCGTCGAGCGCCACGTGACTCCGCCGGCGAGCGGCGGCCCGGGGCCGGCCGTCGGGAGCAAGTTGACGCGCAGGACGAAGGCGTCCGCGACGAGCTCGGCCTTTCGACCCTTCGACCATTTGTCCGCGGTGAGCGCCATCGGCACGTAGCTGGTGTCGGTCGAGCGCTTCGCGCGCAGGTTCCGCGGCGCGCCCTTCGGCTCGATGCAGCCCTCGAGGCAGTGCCCGCAGAAGGTGCAGCCCTTGGCCTGCGGGTACTTCGGGTTCTTGGCCTTCCCCGCCTTGCCGCTCGGCTGGAGGATGGCGTTCTCCTGCGGGCGGCAGGAGTCCTGCGAGATGTCCTTCACCGTCTGGACGGGGAGACCCATCCGCGTCGCTCCACGCAGGAACACCTGCTCCTTCGTGCCCATCGGCGCGGTCTGCACCGGCAGCGTGTGCTCGACCCACTCGTAGTACGGGCGAAGCTCCTCGTATCCGAACGGGAACCGGTGCGCGTCGTAGTCGCCGCTCCCGCCGGCGAAGACGCCCGGCATGGCGCGCGGGCAGTTGCCGAAGTAGTGGACGGTCGACCCGCCGACGCCGCCCGTCTGCCAGAGGTAGCAGTACTGCGGAAGGTCGCGGCGCCAGGGCCCCTTCTTCAGGTCCGAGGGCCCGAAGCGGAAGTAGCCCGAGGCGGGATTGTTCGCCTTGGACTCGTAGTGCGACCACTCTTTGTCGGTGTGCGCCCAACGCGGCCCCGCCTCGAGCACGAGCACGTCGAGCCCGCGCTGCGCGAGCTCCTTGGCGACCACCGCGCCGCCTCCGCCCGCGCCGACGAGGATCACGTCACGCATGGAAGTACCCCTTGAACTCCGGGCGCCCATCCGCGACGCCGGAATACCTGGAGAGCTTCCGGCCCGTCGGCGTGGCGTACGCGAGGAAGGCGACCAGGCCGGGCAGGTTGCCGGCCAGGAAGCGGAGCGCTCCGGCTTCGGGGTTGTCGATCGCCTCGAGCCGCCGGAAGACCTCCGCCTTCTGCGAGAAGGCGAGGTTGGCGAAGGCCGAGTCGAACGTGCCGGGGACGATGCCAGGATCGAGCTGGACGGCCGTCCCGTTCAGCACCGCGGCCACGGTGGTCGTCAGCGGCGGCGTCGACGGGATGAAGAGGTCGAGCGTGTCGATCAGCGCCTTCGTCGTCCCGGCGGCGATCCCGCCCGGCTCCTTGGTCGTCTGTCCCTGCTTGCGCGAGTACGCATCCGGGCCGGGAACGATGAAGGCCACGAGGCCGCTCATCGTCTGGTGGTTCAGATCCGGCTTCAGGGAGGTCGCCGCGCGCACCCAGGGAACGCTCGGCAGCTGGGCGAGCAGCCCGGCGGCGGCGAGGAAGCCGGTGCGCTCTAGGAAGCTGCGGCGGGTGAGCGCGCTCACCGGTGCGACTATACGCTCGGAAAGGTGCAGCGCGGCCCCTTCCCGGGG
>JACDER010000286.1 GCA_013816275.1 Actinomycetota bacterium
CCTCCAGGAGCTCGACGTCCTCGATCGAGACGTCGATCCCGCCGAGCGCTCCGCCGAGCCCGGCCAGCTCGGCCGCCCGGATGATCCGCTCGCGAATCCGCTCCGCCAGCGCGCGGAGCGGCACCGTCCGCGCGATCAGGTGGAGCTCGAGCGCGTACCGCCCGTCGGCCTGTGCGGCCGCGACGATGCCGGGCAGGCGCTCGCCTTCGACCTCGGTGACCCAGGCGCCGTGCGGGCCGGCCTCGGCGCCGACGACATCGCCGAGCGCGAGCGCGGTCGCGAGGGCGATCCGCGCCAGCGTGGAACGCTCCGAGGAGCGCGGCGTTTCGAGCTCCGACACGGGATCGGCTTCGCGACCTGCGCTACTCGACCCGCGGAGGTCCCTCTGGAGTCTCGTCGCCCGGGAAGTAGAGATCGTCCACCGCGATGTTGACCTCGGTCACCGAGAGGCCGGTGATGCCCTCGATCCGCTTGATCACGTTGTCCCGGACTGCCTGCGCGACCCGCGGGATCGATTCGCCGTATTCGACCACGAGCGTCAGATCGACGGCGGCCTCGCGCTCCCCGACCTCGACCGAGACGCCCTGCGTGCGCTCGTCGGTGATGCCGGCGCGCTGGGTGACCGCGCCGACTGCCCTCGAGACGGTGCCGCCGAGCTGGTACACGCCACGCACCTCGCGTGCTGCGATGCTCGCGACCTTCGTCACGACGGTGTCGGCGATGCTCGTCGAGCCGTGCCCGGACTCGAGCGGCGAGTCGGTCTCGATCGTGTTCGCCCCCTTGCGGGCGGCGCTCCGCGCGCCCGAGGGTGTCTCCGCTGGCTTCGGTGGTTTTTCTCCTGCTTCCACTTCTCGCTCCTTTGCGCTTCGATTGCGGCTAAAAGGTTTTTCCTCCCTTTCCTGTTAGAACGGCGCCGCCGGGGAAAGTTCCGGCCGCCTGCTCACGGACGCTCGGGCGCGCGTGGGACCGGGACTCGGCGCGGCACCGGCTCCGGGTCGCCGAAGACGTCGTCGACGGCGACCGCCACGGCGGTTGGCTCCAGACCGGTCATCGCCTCGACCCGGTGGATCACGCGGCGCCGAACCTCGGCGGCCAGGTCGGGGATGCTCCTCCCATACGCGACCACGAGTCGCACCTCGACGCTGACGCTGTGGCCGCTCACCTCGATCGCGACCCCTCGCGGTGTCAAGCGGCCCGGGCCGCCGGCTCTGGGCAATGCGATACCGCGCACGCTGAGCGCGTGGACGCCCGGAGTGTCGCGGGCAGTCTTGGCGACGATCCGCGCGACCACCGAGTCCGCGATGCGGGTCGCCCCGCGAGGCCCACCGAGGAGCGCATGCCGAACCAGACGCGGGATGACCGTCTGCAACGGCACGAGCTGCCCCAGGGCTCTGAGCTCCTGCCGGACCCGGCGGAGGACGTTCTCGATCAAGCGGCTGGGCGGCACGACCTCCTCGCGGACGACCTCCCGCACGGTCCCCCAGACCAGCTCGAGCTCCCGCAGGGTCGCCCGGCAGTCAGGGCAGGCCGCCTGATGCGCCGGGTCCAAGGCAGGCAGGCCCTCCGCCACCTGGTCGACGAGGACAGCGACGCTGGTGCCGCAGGGGAGGCGGGCCACGTCCTCCCGCCCCGTCATCGCCACTGCCTCATGGAGTCGAGCAACTCGAGCCGGGCCCGGTGCAGCCGGCCTTTGACCGCGGGGACGCTGATCTCGAGGATCTCAGCGATCTCCTCGTAGGCGCGGCCCTCGAACTCGCGCAGGACGAGCGGAGCCCGCTGCTCGGGTGTCAGGCGGAGAATTGCCGTCTTCAGCGCACCCAGCGCGTCCACCGTCTCAGCCACTCGCTCCGGCACCGGCGTCGGCGCCTCTTGCCGCTCGCTCAGCGGCTCCTCGCGGCGGCGTGCTTGGAGCAGGTTCAGGCACCGGTTCGTCACGATTCGGTACAGCCACGTCGAGACCGAGCTCTCCCCCCGGAAGACTGGCAGAGCTTGCCAAGCTTGCACGAATGCCTCCTGAGCCGCGTCCTCGGCCTCACTCCGGTTGCCGAGCAGGCGCAGGGCGATCCGGTAGACGCGTGCCCCGTGGCGGCGAACGAGCTCCTCGAACGCCCAGAAGTCACCGATCTGCGCCGCGCGGACGAGCTGGATGTCCTCGGTCTCCACGACGACCGACCCGCTCTTACCACCCGCGGCGCAGGAGCACGAGCGAGAGCGCTTCCAGCGCTGGTCTGAGTGCGTGAAGCCGGTCGCGGGAACGGAGAGCTGTCAGCACAGGCACCTCGGTGTTGTCCAGTCAGGAAGGATGCGCGTGACGCACGACGACGGCACTGTCCTCGAGCTTGGGCCTGGCGATGCGTATGTGATTGAGCCTGGCCACGACGCGGAGGTCCTCGGTGACGAACGGTTCGTCGGCTTTGAGTTTCAGCCGAAGGCCGCTGAGGAGTACGCCAGCCAGTAGCCAGCGACGACCTTTACGAAGGAGCTTCCAGCGGGCGGTTCTTTCACCGACCGCCCGCTTGTCGCATTTTGCGGGAAGTACGACACGCCAACGCGGGTGTGACGACGTCAGCTCACGAATCATCAGCCTCGCGGACACTGTGGCTTCGGTCGCCGCTGAGGACATATAGCCGCCTAAGGGCCTGTCCAAGAAGGAGTCCTGGGCGCAGCCGCGCGGCTCAGTTG
>JACDER010000287.1 GCA_013816275.1 Actinomycetota bacterium
CGCGCTTTCCGGGCCCACGCGAAGCGCGCCGCCCGCATCGCGCCAGACGATCGATCCACCGCCCGCGCCGACCGTCTGGAGATCGACCGTCGGAAGACGAAGCGGCAGACCGCCCACCGACCGCTCAGCCGAGCGCGTGACCGTGCCGCCCGCGATCAGGCACACGTCAGTCGAGGTTCCGCCCATGTCGAACGAGATCGCGTCCTCGTGACCGGCCAGGCGCGCAACCAGCTCGGCCCCCACCACTCCCGCCGCCGGCCCCGACACGAGCGCCAAGGACGGGTGCGCGGCGGCCTCCTCGAGCGCGGCAACTCCGCCCGACGAGCGCATGACCAGCGGCTCGGGCAACCCGGCCCGCCGACAAGCCGCGGAGAGCGCTTCGAGATACCGCGAGACCACAGGCCCGAGGTAGGCATCCACGACCGCGGTCGACGCGCGCTCGTATTCACGAAACTCCGGAGCAACCTCGTGGGAGGCGACCACACGCGCATCCGGCAGGCGCCGTCGCAACTCGTCGGCGACCGCCCGCTCATGCGCAGGATCGCGGAACGAGAACAGCAGGCAGACCGCGACCGCCTCGGCGTCGATCTTCGGAAGCGAGCCGAGGTCGAGCGGCGACAGCACGCCCTCCGGTCCCATGCGCTCGCGCACGCCGAAGCACAGATCGAGCGGAACGAGCGGCTCGGTGTGGTCGTCGCAGAGCCGGTACAGATGCGCACGGTTCTGACGCCGGAGGTGCAGGAGGTGCTCGAAGCCGGCCGTCGCGACGAACGCCGTCCGCGCGCCCTTCCGCTCGAGCAGCGCGTTCGTCGCCACCGTCGTCCCGTGCGTGAAACGCTCTACGTCCGCAGCGCCGACGGCCCGCGCCGCCTCGACAACCGATTCTTCCTGGCGCACCGCGGTCGGGACCTTCGCCGTCCTCAGCTCGCCTTCCTCGAGCAGCACCGCATCGGTGAACGTCCCGCCGACGTCGATGCCGAGGATCGCCACATGGCAGATTCTCCCCGTGCAGCTAACGGTTCCGCTCGCGGGTCCCGCCGGAGAGCCGGTCGACCTCTGGCGCACGCTCATGTCACACGGCGTCGCCGACCTCCCGCCGATGCGCGTGGACGAGGCCGAGCGGACGCTCACCGCGACCCTGCCCCTCCGGGGAGCCAAGCCCCGCACCGTCGTCATCCGCTCGAACAAGAAGGGGGCCGGGCTCGACGTCCTCGGCCCCCGGCTCGGCGCGCGCGGCCAGGAACAGCTGCTCGAAGTCGTTCGGCGCGTCCTCAACCTGGATGAGAACCTGTCCGGCTTCTACGAGGTGGCCGCCGCCGATCCGGAGCTCGCCTGGGCCGCGGACGGCGCCGGCCGGATGCTGCGCAGCCCTTCGATGTTTGAGGAGGTGATCAAGACGATCTGCACTACCAATTGCGCCTGGTCGGCGACGGTGCGAATGACGACGGCGCTGGTCGAGCATCTGGGCGAGCCGTCGACGGGCAACCACGGCCGCGCTTTCCCGCAACCAGCGGCGATGGCCGAGGCAGGCAATGCCTTCTATCGCGATGTCGTCCGCGCCGGCTACCGCGGGCCCTATCTGCGCACGATCGCGGCCGCGGTCGCAGCCGGGGAGCTCGACCTCGACAGGCTCCTCGACCCCGAACTCGCCGACGCGGAGGTCGCGGAGCGCCTCCTAGCCCTCCCGGGCGTTGGCCCGTACGCCGCCGCGCACGTGATGATGCTCCTCGGGCGCTACTCGAGCCTCGTTCTCGACTCCTGGACGCGCCCGAAGTACGCCCGCCTGGTCGGCAAGAAGAAAGTCGCCGACACGACGATCATCCGCCGTTTCCGCCACTACGGCCCGTACGCAGGCCTTGCTTTCTGGCTTTTCCTCACCCGGGACTGGGTTCCCGACCCTGTTGTCAACATTCCGTAAGGAACGCTCTGGCGGAGCGTGGTCCGGTGACCGCCCGGGTAGGTCCGGAGCATGCCCAAGAAGACACTTATCCTCATCGCGCTGGCGATTTCGCCGGCCGCGGCACTGGCAGCGCCCTCACCGACGGCGGTCAGCATCGCCGCTGATCCCATGATCGTGACCTACGGGTCTCCGCTCGCGCTCTCGGGCGCCGTGACTCCGGCGGGATCGGTCAAGGTGTCGGTTTCGAGTCAGGCGTGTGTCAAGGGACAGGCACAACAGTCCCCTCTGAACGTCACGTCGACCGCGCAAGGAGCATGGTCCGCGACCGTCACCCCGGGCTCCCGGACGATGTACCAGGCCAAGGCCAAGAGCACCAACAGCCCGACGGTGACCGTGCAGGTTCGGCCCCAGGTGGCTCTCGCCAAGGTCGGATCGCACCGGTTCCGCACGCGGGTCAGCGTCGCTCAGTCGTTCGGCGCGAAGATCGCGCTCTTCCAGAAGCAGACCTCCGCCGGATGGAAGACTGTCAAGAGCGTGGTCCTCGTCGAGTTGGCGTCCGGGAACGGAACCATCGTGTCCGGCAAGACCTTCCGCTCCGGAATCCGCGCCCACAAGACCGTGCGCATCCTGCTCACCCAGCGTCAGGTCGGCGAGTGCTACCTGGCCGGGACGAGCAACTCGATCAGCAGCTAGAGCGTTTCACCAGCCCAGGGGCCGGCGAGCTCGGTCGCCGGCCCACTCGGGTAAGCACGCGGGAACCCATGGTTCCCCC
>JACDER010000288.1 GCA_013816275.1 Actinomycetota bacterium
GTCGTGTAGTAGAGCTTCGCCTCGAAGTGGCGGGCGCCGTCGAGGAGCTGGGCCGCCATCTCGACCGCGAAGACGTCCGCCTGGTACTGCTGGGTGATGACGGAGCGCCACAGATCGACGCGGCGGGCCTTTTTCTCCGGTGACCCGGTCTTCGTCTCCGGGATCGGCGGGATCTCGCCCCACGGGAGGTCGCGGACCTGCCACTCGGCCCGCTTGGCGAGCTCGTAGTAGCGCAGGACGCCCTCGTGCTCGGTGCTCGGCGGCGGGGCGGCGGCCGGCGTCTCGAAGGCGGTCTCCACGGGGAGAGTGTATTTCGGAACGAAGGGCCGAATCGTTGCGGAGTCGGCACGGTTCCGCGCAGAAGTAGCCGACATGCCGCGCGAGTTCTACAACACGCGACTCTGGCTCTTCACGACGTGGCTGGGGCTCGCAGCAGTCTTCATCGAGATCGCTCTCCGCACGTAGCGCCTTAAGCTCCCGGCGTGACCTTCGCACGCTGGCCGCGCAAGAACGACGCGGGCTCGATCCGCGCCCGCCAGGACGAGCTGCGCGCGCGGACGGCGGACGGCGAGGTCTTCTGGGACGACCTCGAGCCGTTCGCGAAGGCAACCGAGGCGCTGACCGGCGTCGCAGTCGTTCCCGTCGCGGTCGTCGGCCCGCTCGAGATCGCGCTCGCCGACTATGGGCTCGTGGAGCCCGCGGGCACCCTCGACGAGGTCTCACGCGCGCGAGAGAGCGTCATGGTGCCGCTCGCGAACACCGAGGGCGGGCTCGCGATCTCCCTGCACCGCGGGGCCAGAGCCGTGGCCGAGTCGGGCGAGTTCCGCACCTTCGTCCTCGGAGACCGGATGACCCGCGCGAGCGCGTTCGTCTTCGACGCCACCGGAGCGGCAGTCGAGTTCGCTCGCTGGATCGAGGGCCAGGTCGGAGAGATGCGCGCCTGGCTCGAGTCCGCGCCGGTCGAGGGCCTCTCCCGCTTCGCCAAGCTGCGAGAGATCGAGACACACGTCGTCGGGCCGATGTGCCACGTCATGTACGCGTTCACGACCGGTGACGCCGTCGGGCTGAACATGGTCACGCGGAACAGCTACGCGCTCAATCAGGGATTCGTCCCCGATCGGGCGCCGGTCGAGCCCGTGCGGACGATGCTGGAGGGGAACATGGGCGGCGACAAGAAACCGTCGCACCGTTACTTCCAGCGGGGCGGCCACGGCAAGACCGTGATCGCCGAGGCGACGCTGACCGACGACGCGATCCGGCGCGTCCTACGGACAAGCGCGGAGGACCTGCTCGACCTCACGTTCGTCGGGACGCACGGGGCGGTCGCCTCGGGGATGCAGTCGGTGGCCTTCACGCCGGCGACCGCAATCGCCGCGATCTTCACGGCAACGGGACAGGACCTCGGCATGGTCGGGACCAGCTCCATGGCCCATGGCACGGCCCGCCGAGTGGACGGCGGCCTCAATGTCTCCATCCGCCTCCCGGGGCTGGAAGTCGCGACCGTCGGAGGCGGGACGACGCTCCCCTACGCCCGCTCCTGGCTCTCGCTGATGGACTGCGCCGGGGCGGGCAAGGTCTATCGCTTCGCGCAGATCGTCGCCGCGGCGACGCTGGCGCTCGAGATCTCCGCCTCGGCGGCGATGGCGACCGCGGGCTCACGCGAGTTCTTCAAGGCCCACCACGAGCGAGGCGGGCTGCGGTAAGAGGGTTAGAACTTGTCGACGATGTCGTAGTCGTCCCGGCTCTCGACGATGGACTCGACAGCTGGCGTGTCGTGCCCGCGAAGGACGACGAAATGACCCTTGTCGCGCAACAGCGTGTACTCCTCGTGGGTCAGATCGAGCACCTCCATGCAGTCGGGATCGCTGCACTCGCAGATCACCGGCTGGCGACCGCGGTAGGTAAGGCCCTCCAGTCGTGTGCGCAAGCGCTCATTGGCAGCTCGAAAGACGTACTGCACGCCGCGCTGGACGCCCATCCGAGGTTTGTAGCCCGCAGCGGCGGGGCTCAAACGCGGTCTACGCTCGCGGGTCGTTGATCCGGGCTACCTCGGCGGGAAACCCGGGGTCCTTCTCCACGACGACGAACTCGGAATGGCTCTCGACGACGCTCTCGATTTCATCGTCCACATGCCCGGCGAGAACCAGGAAGCGTTCGGAGAACGCTCGGACGGCTTCGTACTGCGTTCGCGTCATGCCGAACCGGGCCATGCAGTCAAGCTGCCCGCACTCGCAGAAGAACTCCTCGCGATCGCGCGTGTCGGCGCCGACCACGGAGGTGTCGAGCCGGTCGTCGAGCTCCTTCAGCCGCTCGTTCAGATTCCGGAACAGCGTCTCGTTCTTGGCCCTTCGAGCGTCGCGCGACACGATCTTCCTAGTCTCTCACAGAGGCGCCGAGCGGATTCGAACCGCTGTACGGGGCTTTGCAGGCCCCTGCCTAACCACTCGGCCACGGCGCCGCCCGACGCGGAGTGTAGCCGCGGCCCGAGGAGGGATTGGCGGAGCCCTCCTAGTTAGCGAATCGTTGCGACGACCGTCTTGCTGGCCACACGGTTGTAGCGGCGATCGGCGAGGACGCCGCGCACCTGAACCCGACCGTGGACCCGAGCAGGGACAGCCACGACGGCG
>JACDER010000057.1 GCA_013816275.1 Actinomycetota bacterium
GCCCTCGAGCGCGGACAGGCCGCCGTCGCGGTCGCCGTGGATCTTCTCAGCCTCCGGGAAGAGCTCCGGGTTCGTCTGCCCGCGGTTGAAGAGCGTCACCTCGTGCCCGCGCGCGAGTGCGTCTTCGACGAGCGCGCGACCGAGGAATCTCGTCCCCCCGATGATCAGCAACCGCACACCGCGATGCTAGTCGGAACGGTTCGCTGCTAAAGCCGCGGAATCCTCATGCTCGGCGCACCACTTCGCAGTCACCGGCGACGCCATCCCCTCGATCCGCCACAACCACGTCTCGTCCGGCTCCGCAGAAGCAGATTGCGTCGAATCTTGCGTCTCGCATAAGAATCACGTCATCGTCGCTTCCGGCAAGGACCACGTCCGCGCAGCGCGGGTAGTCGAGGGGCCAAGAGAAGCAACGGCGCGTGAGCGGAGCGTGCATCGAGTCAGTCCGCGATCCTCAGCGTCGATTCGATCGTTGCCCGGGCCGCCCATGAGCAAATCACCGGAGGACCCCCCGATCAGTACGTCGCCACCCGCTCCGCCTATGAGTTGGTCTCGGCCTCCGTAGCCATAGATTCGATCGTCGCCTCCGCGACCGTCGATCCGGTCGGCCATGGGCGTTCCGCGGAGAACGTCGGCGCGGGGTGTTCCTGAGACTCGCAGGCCGTAGGCAACAGCGACGCTTGCCGCTCCGACAATGAAAGCTGCGATGAATGCGACGGTTCCGCGTATCCGACTAGTACGAATCACATGCCGCCCGGAGTCCCATGGGTAAACGGGTCGGCCATCGGCGGTTGCTCGAGTCTTAACTAGAAGTCCGCCAGCGCCTCCACGAGCCGGTCGACCTCTTCGGCCGTGTTGTAGTGGACGATCCCTGCGCGCACCGCGCCCTCGGGCTCGAGTTCGAGCCGGCGCATGACCTCGACCGCGTAGTAGTTGCCGTGCCAGACCGCGATGTTCCGCTCGCCGAGCCCTTCCGCGCCCTCGCGCGCCGTCTTCCCCTCGACGTTGAAGGCGAACGTCGAGACCCGCCCGTCCATCGTCGTCGGGCCATACAGCTCACAGCCCGGCATGCCGCCGGAGCGCTCGCCCAGCTCGTTTTCTTGCGCCTGATGAATCGCGGACCAGCAGCGCCCCCCAACCGCACTCTCCAAGGCAGCTACGGGTAAGCGATCCCGGTTGTGACAGCGACGCAAACTAGAGTTGAAACGTACGGGCAGTAGATCGCGGTATGCACTCGTTACCGAGAGAGCTCGACGTCGCTTTGTGCGGCCACGGCCGCGCGTAGTTCCGCCAGATGCAAGGCCGAACCGGAAGTTTCGCCGTCGGGACCGGCGCAATGCCGACTACCGCCAACGCGCGGTGGTCCCCTTGTCGAACCAATGTGACAGGGGTCCAGTGCCGGCCGCCATCTACAGTGATGAATCTGATTCGATCCGTGGTGTAACCAAGAGTTCCGTTGTAATTCCACTCAGTGTGGATGCGATAGTCGAGGGTCGCCCGCGCAGAGGGGATGAATACTTTGAATCTTTCGATCGCAACATCTTGAGTGTCATCAGTGATTGGCGTCCGAAAGACGACGCGACGCCCATTGCAGAGCGTGAGGCCACCCGATATCGTCCGAGCCCATCGAGGGGTGCAGCGGTACCCGCTAGAGGTATCGGTCACTTGAGGATCAAGCTTCCACTTAGCGAACGCGGTCGGGATGAAGATGGCAGCGAGGGCCACCACAGCAAAGGCCTTCATCCCCATTCGCATGGGACGGTGTAGCGACGAGGCCGCGGAAGTTTGCGCTAGAAACGAGATCGAGCCACCGCCCCTCGCGCGCTATAGCTGAAAGGACGATGCCTATTGCTCCGCGAGGCTATCTTCCCCACCCCTGACGCTATCCTCCCGGTCATCACCGCTATGCTCCCCGCCGACGGTTGGTTTCGGAGGAACCGCCGGGAGGCCAGGCGGAGGCGGAACTGGCATCGGGTACGGGGGATCCTCGCCTGATACTCCATGATCGTGATCATCGGCGTCCGACACGCGTCCATCGTATCGGCGTGGCGCGGCAAGACGTTGAGCGATGGATCAGACGATCGAGACCATTTCGCGGCTATTACCTACGGCGATTCAAGGCAGCTCGCGTGGACGTATGGCGCGTGAACTATTGAACGCCCCGGACGGTACGGTTCAGATTCGCTGGAGAAATCGGTTGCGGACGGAGCAGACGGTGACGGCGGCCCGCGGCAGTGGACCCGCCTGCCGCATCAGTCATGAAAGTGCGTTGCGCGTCGTCATCGGGCGCCGCACAAGCATTGCTGACAGCAGGATGCACCTCGTGTAGACCGCTTCGAGCGGGCTGAAGAGCGGCGAGCTTGCGGGCTACGGGCTAAGGAGCGCCTCCAGCAGCCGATCGACCTCCTCCGCGGTGTTGTAGTGCACGATGCCCGCGCGGACCGCGCCCTCCGGCTCGAGCCCGAGCCGGCGCATGACCTCGACCGCGTAGTAGTTCCCGTGCCAGACGGCGAGGTTCTGCTCGCCGAGCCGCTCCGCGACCTCCCTGGCCGCCCGGCCCTCGATGTTGAAAGCGAAGGTCGAGACCCGGCCCTCCATCGTCCGCGGCCCGTAGAGCTGACAGCTCGCGGGCAGGCCGTCGAGGAACCGCTCGCCGAGCTCGTGCTCGTGCGCCAGGATCGCGTCCCACCCGAGCGAGCCGATGTAGTCGACGGCCGCGACGAAGCCGGCGAGGAGCTCGTGCGGCAGCGTGCCCGTCTCGAAGCGGTGGCCGGGCGGTTGCTCAGGCGCGGGGCGCACCTTGTACGGGCGCCAGCGCTCGAGCAGCTCCCTGCGGCCGAACGCCACGCCGAGGTGCGGCCCGTAGAACTTGTACGGCGAGCAGATCAGGACGTCGACGCCGAGTGCCGCGACGTCGATGGGGCCGTGCGGCGCATAGTGGACGGCGTCGGCCCAGGCGAGCGCACCGGCCTCGTGCGCGAGCTCGGCCACGCGGGCGACGTCCACGAGCGTCCCGACCGCGTTCGACGCGACCGGGAAGGCGACGACCTTCGTCCGCTCGGAGAGCTGCCGCTCGAGATCCGCGAGGTCGAGCCGGCAATCCGCGTCGATGTCCACGAAGCCGATCTCGATCCCGAGGTCGTGCTCGAGCTCGAGCCAGGGCGAGACGTTTGCGTCGTGGTCGAGCCGCGTCACGAGCACCTGGTCGCCTTCGGCGAGCTCTCGCGCGGCCGTCCGCGTTAGCGCGAAGTTCAGCGTCGTCATGTTCGCGCCGAAGACGACCTCTTCGGGAGAGCAGCCGAGGAATCCGCCGGCTGCGAGCCGGGCATCCGTGATCAGCGCCTCGGTCGCCCGGCTGGTTCCGTAGGGCCCTCCGACGTTCGCGTTCGACTCGCGCAGGTACGTCGCGATCGCGTCGATCACCTCGTCGGGAACCTGCGTCCCGCCCGGCCCGTCGAAGAAGGCGAGCGGCGAGTCGAGCGCCGAGAAGCGGCGCCGAACTGCGTCCACGTCCAGCCGGGCTTCGACTTTCACGCCGTAACCGTATCCTTGCCGCGCCGTGTCCGATCGCTTCGCCGTCTTCGGCGCCACCGGCTATACCGGAACGCTGGTCTGCGCGCGGGCGCGCGAGCTCGGGATTCCGCTCCGGCTGGTCGGCCGGCGCGAGGATGCGCTCCGCGCGTTGGCCCGGCCGGACGAGGAGGTGCGCGTCGCGGATGCCCGCGACCCAGGCTCGCTCGCGCGGGCGTTCGAAGGCGCGGGAGTGGTGGCATCGTGCGCGACGAGCTTCCTGGAGATGGGGGAGGTCACGGTCCGGGCGGCGATCGACGCGGGCGCGCACTACCTCGACACGAGCGGCGAGCAGGCGTTCGCCAGGATCGTCTACGAGCGCCTCGGGCCTGAGGCCGAGCGGCGTGGAGTCGCGCTGCTGACCTCGTTCGGATTCGACTATGTCCCCGGGGATCTGGCAGCCCGTCTGGCCGCGGAGGGTCTCGAGCCGTTGGACGAGATCGTCGTCGCCTACTCGGTTGCGAACATCGCCTCGACCCGAGGCACGCGGCGGACGGTAGTTCGGGTGATGGGCCGGCCCCTCGTCGCGTGGAGCGGCGGCCGCCTCGTTCCGTCGCGCTTCGGTGCGACCGTCCGCCGGATCCGGTTCCCGTTCGGTGAGCGGGACGTCGTCGAATGGGGCGGCACCGAGCCCTTCTCGGTGCCTCGTCACACGGACGTGCGCGAAGTCCGCTCATACGTTCGCGCCCCACGCGCGGCCGCCAGGCTTGCGCCGTTCGCGCGGCTCGTCGCACCCCTCGTGCGGCCGATGTTGCTCCTCCGTGGAGACCCATCCGAGGCGAAGCGGCGCGAGGCGCTGTTCGCCGTCGTTGCCGAGGCGCGAGGCCCGGCCGGAGGCAGGAGCGTGACACTGACCGGCACCGACCCCTACGGGTTGACCGCCCTCCTGATCGCACGAGCGGCGGTGGCGCTTCTGGCGGGAGAGGCTCGAGGCGCGGGCGCGCTCGCCCCGGCAGAGGCATTCGACGCCACGACCTTCATCGAGTCGCTCGCTCCGCTGCTGGTGCCCGGTGACGTCCGGAGCTGGACCTAGGGTTCAGGCGTGCGCTGGCGGCAAAAGCCGATGACCGAGGCTGAGTGCTATGCCCGCTGCTACGGGGGACCGCGCCGGATCGAGGCCGTTCGCCCGGCCTCCGATCGGCCGCGCCTCGTCGCGACCCTTTCGGGCGAGCAGATCCGCCGGCTGTTCGAGCGGCGCCTCGACTCGCGTGAGCGCGAGGCGGCATAGTTGCGAGCCCGATGGAAGGCCTGCGTCAGGCTGCGCCGCCGGGGCCCTGCGGCATCCCGGCTCTGGATCGCTCCCCGCCCGCGCCTGCGTTGCGGCCCGGTAGCCCGCGGTGAGCGGCACACCCGCTGCCGAAACGCCAAGTGACGTCCCCGACGTCCTTGCCCCCGGCCTGAGGGGGATCTTCTGCGGCATCAACCCGGGCCGCGTGTCGGCCGCTGCCCGGGCCCATTTCGCAAATCCGCGCAACGACTTCTGGCGGCTGCTGCACGACGCGGGCTTCACGCCGCGCCTGCTCGCGCGGGAGGAGCAGTTCGAGCTCCCGCGGTACGGGTACGGGGTCACGAACGCGGCGTACAGGACGACTCCCGGCTCCGGTGATCTCCGGCGCGCCGACTTCGCCGGCTCGGCGGAGCGGCTCATGGAGCTGGCGCGGGAGCTCGAGCCCGGCGTGATCGCCTTCGTCGGCAAGGAGGCCTATCGCGGCGCCTTCGGCGAGCGCCCGGAGCTCGGCCTCCAGAAGCGGAAGCTCGGGGCAACGCGTCTCTACGTGCTCCCGTCGACGTCGCCGGCGAACGCCGCCGTCCCGTACTCTGAGCGGCTGCGCTGGTTCCGCCGGCTCGCACGGCTGCCCGGCTGACCGTTTACGCTCGCCTTTTATGGGATTCGGAAAGGCGATGGGTGAGATGTTCGGGGCCCTTTTCCCCGTGGTGAATCCGATCGCGGTCGTGCCGGTCTTCCTCGCGATGACGGCGAACCGGCCTGTCGCCGAGCGGATGAAGGTCGCGCTCAAGTCCTCGGTCTACGTCTTCGTGATCCTGGTCGTGTTCCTGTTTGCCGGCGAGCCCCTTCTCCACCATTTCGGGATCTCGCTCGAGGCCCTTCAGATCGCCGGCGGTCTAGTCGTGGGTATCGCAGGGCTACGGATGGTGCTCGAGCCGGTGAAGGTCACCGGAGAGGATGCGGAGGGCGACGTCTCGTTCTCGCCGCTGGCGATGCCGCTCCTGGCCGGCCCGGGGGCTCTCGGCGTGCTCATGGGGCTGGAAGCGCGGCGGACCTCTGACATCCCCTCGCCCGGCTTCGTCGTCGGCATCGTCCTGATCGCGATCGCCGTCTACGCCTGCCTCGTCCTCGGCGGCCAGCTCGTCCGCTTCATCGGCGACGCGGGGATCGACGCGCTACGCCGCATCTTCGGCCTGCTCGTGATGGCGATCGGCGTCGAGATGATCGTGCACGGGATCAACGAGCACGAGGCTCTCCGCTCCGCCTTTGGCTGAGCGCGTGCCCGAGCCGCGCGTCGCGGCGCGGGGGATCGTGCTCGACCCGGACGACCGGGTCCTGCTCGTCCTCTTCCGGGCACCGGGGTGGTCGGACGAGACCTGGTGGGCCACTCCCGGCGGCGGGCTCGACCCCGGCGAGACGCATGAGGACGGCCTGCGGCGCGAGCTGCTCGAGGAGGCCGGCATTCGCGTCGACGAGATCGGGCCGTGCGTCTGGGTGCGCGAGCATGTCTTCGAGTGGGGCGGCCGACTACTCCGGCAGACGGAGCGCTACTTCCTCGTCCGCGTCGACTCCACCGAAATCGCACCGCAGTTCACGCGGGAGCAACTCGAGTCGGAGGGGCTGCACGAGCTTCGCTGGTGGAGCCTCCAGGAGCTCGGCGAGGCGGGCGAGACCTTCGCGCCGAGCCGGCTGGCCGCACTCATCCGCGACCTCGTCGAGAGCGGCCCGCCGGCAGAACCGATCGACGCCGGCGTCTAGCTCCGGATCGTGTAAGGCGGACCTGACAAGGATGACGGATCCCGGCGACCGACCGTGGGCGGGAAGTTCAAGGTCTTCGTCGTCGATCTAGGCGACGACTCGGTCGACACTTCCCGCTACGGGCCGTCCATCCCGCTGGACCTCGACCTCTAGTCTCGCCAGCGGTTGGTGATCGGCGTCCGCCGGTCGCGGCCGAAGGCCTTCGGGCGGAGCTTGACGCCAGGCGGGGCCTGCCGTCGCTTGTACTCGGCCCGGTCGATCAGCGCGAGCGCCCTCTCGACCAGCTCCGGCTCGAACCCATCCGCGGTCAGCTCCTCGCGCGAGCGGTCGAGCTCGACGTAGGCCTCGAGCACGCGGTCGAGCTCCGGGTAGGGCGGGAGCGAGTCCTCGTCCAGCTGGTTGTCGCGCAGCTCGGCGCTCGGCGCCCGCTCGATGATCGACACCGGGATCAGCTCGTGGCCCGCCCGCTCGTTCAGGTACCGCGAGAGCCGGAAGACGTCCGTCTTGTACACGTCCTTGAGGAGCGCGAAGCCGCCGGCCATGTCCCCGTACAGCGTGGCGTACCCGACCGATAGCTCCGACTTGTTCCCGGTCGCGACCACGAGCCAGCCGAACTTGTTCGAGAGCGCCATCAGGATCACCCCGCGCGCCCGCGCTTGGAGGTTCTCCTCGGTCAGGTCGGACTCGAGCCCGGAAAACGGCTCGGCGAGCACCTCCGTGTACGCGTCGACGACCGCGCCGATCGGGATCTCCAGGAACGGGCAGCCGAGGCCCTCGGCCAGCCGCCTCGCGTCCGCGCGCGTCCCCTCGGACGAGTAGCGGGACGGCATCGAGACGCAGTGGACGCGTTCGGCCCCGAGCGCCTCCGTCGCGAGCGCCGCGGTCAGCGCAGAGTCGATCCCGCCCGAGACGCCGAGCACGACCTCGCGGAAGCCGTTCTTCTCCACGTAGTCGCGCAGCCCGAGCTCGAGCGCGCGCCGCATCTGCTC
>JACDER010000058.1 GCA_013816275.1 Actinomycetota bacterium
CCCTGCGATCGAGCGCGCCGCGAGCGTCCGCACGGGCCCGGCCGAGATCGCGTTCACGCGGATGTTCTTCTGGCCGAGATCCCAGGCCAGATAGCGGACCGAGGCGTCGAGCGTGGCCTTGGCCACGCCCATCACGTTGTAGTGCGGGACCGCGCGCTCGCCGCCGAGGTAGGTCATGGTCATGATCGACCCTCCGCCTGCCGCCTCCATCAGCGGCTCGGCCGCGCGGGCGCAGGCGACGAGCGAGTAGGCGCTGACGTCGAGCGCGAGCCAGAACCGGTCGCGCGGGGTGTCGGTGAAGCGCCCTTCGAGGTCCTCGGCCGCCGCGAACGCGACCGAGTGGACGAGCAGATCGAGGCCGCCGTCGAACACGGATGCGACCTCGGAGAAGACGCGCTCGACGTCTTCGTCGGCACGCACGTCGCACGCTGTCACCAGTGGGCTCGACACGGTCTCCGCCAGGTCGCGCACGCTCTTTTCGATCCGCTCGCCCTGGAACGTGAAGGCGAGCTGCGCGCCCTCGTCCGCGAGACGCTTCGCGATCGCCCAGGCGATCGAGCGCCGGTTGGCGACACCGAGGACGAGCCCTCGCTTTCCTTCGAAGCGCATAGGGACGCGCGACTATAACTCTGCGGTACTCTGAGCGTCTTGCGCCGCCTGGTTCCCGTCATTGCCCTCGTTGCGGCGCTCACGGCCGTCGCGCCGACCGCCGCCTCGCTCCAGCCGATCCGCCGGCCCGGCGGCGAAGTGGCGCTTCCACGCCTTCGCGCCGGCACGATCAAGATCCCTGCGGGACACGCCGACGGACGGGTACGGGTGGTCGTCCGGCTGGCGCAGCCGCCGCTCGCGGCGGTCTTTGCGCACAGCTCGAAGACGGCTGGGACGAACCGGCTCGACGTCTCCACGAAGTCGTCCCGCGCCTACCTCGCAAGGCTCGAGCGGCTCCAGAACGCGGCGGCAGCCGAGCTCCGGCGGGCGATCCCGACCGCACGGGTCTCGCGGCGTTTCCAGGTCCTCCTCGACGGCCTCACCGTCAGCGTGCGTACGCGCGACCTGCCGCGCCTCGTCCGGCTGCCGTTCGTGAACAAGGTCTTCCCGAGCCTCACCTACACGCTGAACACGAACGAGAGCCCGTCGATCATCCAGGCAGATGCGTTGCACCGTCGCACCGGCGCGCTCGGTGACGGCGTCAAGATCGCCGTCGTCGACACGGGCATCGACCAGACCAACCCGTTCCTGAACGCCGACGGCATGAGTTATCCGCCCGGCTTCCCGAAGGGCGGTAAGCGCTGGACGACGCCGAAGGTGATCGTCGTCCGGGCGTTCCCCGGCCCAGGCGCGGGCCGGGAGGGGCGGATCGGCGGCGATCCGGCATTCCCGCACGGGACGCACGTGTCAGGCATCGCAGCGGGTCGCGCCGGCACGGACGCGCCTGCGAGCGCCGATCACCCCGCGGTGAACGACCTGAGCGGCGTCGCGCCGCACGCGTGGCTCGGCGCCTACCGCGTGTTCACGATCCCGACCCCGCTTGGGGAGAGCGCGAACACCCCGGAGATCATCGCCGCCTTCGAAGCGGCGGTCAGGGACGGGATGGACGTGATCAACTTCTCCGGCGGCGGCCCGCAGATCGATCCGGCCAACGACGCCATGATCGAGATCGTCTCCAATGTGTCGGCGGCGGGAGTGGTGCCGGTGATCTCGGCCGGCAACGACCGGGACGAGTTCGGGCTGGGGTCGGCCGGGTCGCCCGGAATCGCGCCCGACGCGATCTCGGTCGCGGCCGTCACGAACAAGCATGTGTTCACTCCGGTGCTGACGCTGGACTCCCCGAGCTTGCAGGGCGTCCCGCGCGAGATCCCCTTCCAGAGGGCGATCGCACCCGACATTCCGAACGGCTGGGCGTTCAACGCGCAGCCGATCGTCGACATCGGGACGATCGTCGGCCGGAACGGCACCGGCGTCGACCGGCATCTGTGCGGCCAGCCGGATGACCCGAACGGGTCCTTCAATCCTCTGCCGGCCGGCTCGCTCACCGGGCAGATCGCGCTCGTCTCGCGCGGCTACTGCGCCTTCGTCACGAAGGCCCAGCGCGTGAAGGAGGCAGGCGGGATCGGGATGGTGCTCGTCAACAACCGGGCCGGGACGCCGAGCGGAATCCCTGTGGAGACGGCAGTTCCCTCCGGCATGATCTCCGACCTCGACGGGCAGCGGATCCGGAACGCGGTCGCCGGCTCGCTCGGCCGCGGCCAGATCCGGATCGAGACCGCGATTCGTCAGATCCAGACCGAGCGAGGCGGGATCGTGACCTACTTCTCCTCCGCGGGGCCAACCGCGTTCGGTCACCTGCTGAAGCCGGACGTCGCAGCTCCCGGCGGGGACATCCTCTCCTCGGTCACGAGGGCCTTGGATCCGTCGCAGTTCTCCGTCTTCGACGGCACGAGCATGGCGGCACCTCACGTCACGGGGGCCGCCGCGCTGCTCGTCCAGCTCCACCCGCTCTGGACGCCCCAGCAGATCAAGTCGGCGCTGATGACCACCGCCGGCCCCGCATGGGGGAATACGGCCCGTACGCAGGAGGCCCCGGTCCTGCTCGAAGGCGCGGGCTTGATCAACGTCGACCGGGCGGCCAACCCGCTGATCTTCCCCAACCCCGGCTCGGTGTCCCTCGGTGACCTCGACGTCAACGGCGGACGGGCGCAGAAGTCGAAGCTCGTCGTCGTCTCGGATGCCGGCGGAGGCGCGGGCACCTGGCAGGTGGAGCTCGCTCCGCAAGCCGCCACGTTCGGCGCGACCGTGCAGGTTCCGGGCTCGGTCGACCTTGCGCCGGGCGGCGACGCGGCCGTGCCGGTGATCGCCACAGCCGCGGCGAATGCGACCCCCGGAGAAAACTACGGCTTCGTCGTGCTCCGCCGTGGAGCGGAGACGCGGAGGGTCCCGTACCTGTTCCTGGTCACGCGGCCCGCATTCGAGTTCGAGAATCCCAGGCAGCTCAAGGTCTGGCAGGAGGGAACGACGAGGTACGGAGTCTCCCGCGCGAACGTGTACGCCTATCCGCAGTGGCCGTTCGGGCCGCCGCCCGGCTACACCGCGCAGCCGCCGATGGACGAGGGCGGGGCCGAGAAGATCTACACGACGCTGGTCAAGAAGCCGATCGTCAACCTCGGCGTCGCGGTTCTCGCCCGGTCGAGCGGTTCGATCATCGACCCGTTCTTCCTCGGTGCTCCGGACCAGAACAGCGTGCAGGGCTATGC
Organism: Actinomycetota bacterium; assembly: GCA_013816275.1. Taxonomy (GTDB): domain Bacteria; phylum Actinomycetota; class Thermoleophilia; order Gaiellales; family Gaiellaceae; genus JACDER01. Next base: position 3,252 of record JACDER010000058.1, read on the forward strand.
CGGCACACCGGTCAACGTCAACGGCTACATGTTCGACTACCGCGCCGATATCGGGGTCGCGGGGTCGGTCTTCCCCAGGCAGCAGCGCTTCTGGGTCGCGGTCGATTCGGGCTCCGATCCGTTCACGGGGGAACAGCTTCCCGGCCGGTACCTGCTGAAGATGTGGAAGAACGACGTCACCCCGCCCGCGGTGCAGCTGATCACGAGACGGGTCTCCGCGGGACGCCCGCTGCTCGCCGCCCGCGTACTCGACAGCCAATCGGGCGTCGATGCGTTCTCCCTCGTGATCGGGTACCAGGGTGTCCTCGTCGGAGCGGCCGCCTACGACCCGGTCTCGGGGCTCGTCCTCTTCCCTCTGCCGAGCCTGGCCCCGAAGCTCAAGAGTGGAACGATCAGAGGCGTCCTGAGCGCGTCGGACAACCAGGAGACAAAGAACGTCGCGACCTCCGGGAAGAACCCGCTGCCGAACACCGCGTTCCGGGTGGTCAAGATCAAGGGCGTCGACGGCCCGGCTGTGACCTGGCTCGTGCCCGATGCGGGCGTCTGCGTAAGCAAGGTGACGCGCCTCGGCGTCGCGGCGAGCTCGACCGTCCCGATCGCCTCGGTTCGGTTCTCGGTCGACCATGAACTGATCGAGACCGTGAAGTCCGGGCCGGGGGGCCTCTACGTCGCGGACTGGAAGAGCCGCACTGCCGCGGCGGGGAAGCACACGCTCCGGGCGACGGCCGTCGACCGGAAGGGCCGGAGCTTCACCGCGGCTCGTACCGTCCGCGTTTGCCGGTAGCCCCGGTCCCTCAACGCGTCGCGGTCGTCACGGGCGGCTCGAGCGGCATCGGAGCGGCGATCGCGCGCCGGCTGGCGCCTGCAGGCTGGCACTGCGTCCTGCTGGCGCGCGGCGAAGAGCGGTTGCGCGCCGTCGCGGACGAGATCGGCGGGGAGTACGAGCTCTGCGACGTCTCGGATCGCGGCTCGGTCGAGCGCGCAGCCGAGACCGTTTTCGCGCGGCATCCCCGGATCGGCCTCCTCGTTTGCAGCGCTGGCATCCCGGGCCGGCGCAGCTTCCTGCGGGCCGACCCCGAGGTGATCGAGCAGGTCGTCGAGACGAACTACCTCGGCTCGGTGTGGGCGGTGCGCGCCTTCCTGCCCGGTCTCGAGGCGGGCGCTCCCTCTCACGTGGTGACGATCGTCTCGGTCGCCGGCCTGGTCGCGTTCCCGCCCTCGGGCCCCTACTCGGCGGCGAAGCACGCGCAGCTGGCCTTCTCGCGCGCGATCACGGCCGAGCTACGGCCGCGCGACATCCACGTCCACACCGTGAGCCCGGGCTTCGTCGAGACGGAGGGATTTCCACAGGCCGGCTTCCTCGAGATGCCGGTCCTCGGCCGCCTCGTCGCCCGTCCCGACAAGATCGCGCGACACGTGGAGCGGGTCGTCGACCGCAACCGCCGCGAGACGGTCGTGCCCGCCTGGTACCGCATCGCTCCGCTGGCCCAGGCGCTCGTCCCGGGCCTCGTGCACCGGGCGGTCAGCCGCGCGCGCTACCGGCGAGCGCGGTCGGATGCTCTCTGAGATATTCGTCGGCGATCCGGAGCTGCTTGGGCGTGTTGACCGTGAGCCACAGGCCCTCGTGGCGAAAAGCGTGGAGCTTTTGCTCGGAGGCGAGCTCGGGGAAGGTGGTCTTCTCGTGGTCCCCACGCTCGGGCAACCTCGCGAGCGCCTCGTCGGCGAGGACGTAGACGCCGCAACTGACCCAGACGGGGAGGGTCGCGTCCTCGCTGAAGCCGGCGACGATGTCCGCATCGTCGACGTCGACGATCCCGTAGGGACTCTTGGGTTGGACGACGGTGATGGTCGCCGCCGGCCGGAACTCGCGATGACGTTCGAACAGCTCGGTCAGGTCGACGTCGACCAGCTCGTCACCGTTCAGCGCGAACACGGGGCCGATGTCGCGCCGGAAGAGGGCCGCGTTCCGTAGCCCGCCGCCACGCCCGAGCCGCTCCCGCTCAGGCGCGATCGATATCTCGGCGCCGAGCCCGGCCAGCTCACGCTCGAACAGCTCTTCGTGGCCCGCCGAGCAGCTGACGATCACATGCTCGACGCCGGCGTTCGCGAGCTGCTCGACCTGGTAGGCGATCAGGGGCCTGCCGGCCACGTCCACGAGGGCCTTGGGACGGCCGCCGGCCGCATCTCCGAGCCGCTCGGCCTTACCGCCCGCGAGGATCATCGCCTCGGCCATCAGGCCAGCCCCGGCTTCCGCAGCAGGTACCAGCCGATCTCCACCGTGTACACCTCGTGCCCGGGCGCCATCTCCAGGGCGCGCTCGCGCGCGATCCCCTCGCAGCCCGCCCGGTCGAGGTAGGACAGGATCTCGCGCTCCTCGCGCTCGAACTCCGTCCGCAGCAGGACGAGGCCGTTCGACTCGAAGAGGTGGCTCATGTCGACGTCCGCGAGGGCGCGCGTGTGCGAGGGATCCCTGGCTCGCTCGAACCGGTTGAGCTCGAGGGCGACCAGGGGATCCACCGGCGCCAGCTGATCGACGACGAGGACGAACCCCCCGGGAAGGGTCGACCGCATGATCTCCGCGACCACGAGCTCGGGCCGAGCGACGTGGTGAAATGTCCTGACGCACGTGGTGAGGTCGAAGGAGCCGAGCCCCTCCGGGAGCTGGGTGATGTCGGCCTCGACGAAGGACACGTTCGGAAACTCGGCCGCCCGCCGTTCCGCCTCGGCGAGCATCTCGGGCACGGCATCCACGCCGACGACCTCCCGCACGAGCGGCGCGATCGCGAACGCCAGCGCGCCCGTACCGGTCCCGAGGTCGAGCACGCGCTCGTCGCCGCGCGGATCTACGAAGCGCCGGAGCCGCTCACGGACGGCCGAGCGGCGCGATTCCTCCAGCTCCGCGAGCTGCGGTGCGCTCGCGGCGAACCGCGCTCGCACGGAATCCATGCCGCTCACTGCGCGGCCTCTCTCCGCACGAGTGCGAGCGCTTCGTCCCTCGTCGAGACCGTGCCGGCGGCGCGCTCCTCCTCGATCCGCTCGAGCATGCGCCCGACCTCCGGCCCGGGCGGAAGCCCGAGCTCGTCGCCGCGCAGCAGCGGCCCGGCGGGATCGGCTTTCCGGGCCGCCTCGAGCGCCGCGATCAGCTCCTCCGTTCCTCCGTGCAGGAGCGCGGCGTCTGTCGCCCACGGCTCCGTCGCCCGGCGGAAGCGATGGATCGCCCGCGGCGAGAGGTCGAGTGGCAAGTCAGCGGCCAGCAAGCAGCGAGCGTAGCGCCTGAGCTCGTTCGAGATGGGAAGCCGCTCGAGCGATTCGCCGAAGACGCCGACGAGGAGGAGCGGGGCCGAACCGCCTTCGACGCGATCGAGCCGAACGAGCGATCCGCCTAGCGGCTCGAGCACCCCGAGCTCCGCGAGGCGCCGGTAGGCCCCTGCCGTGAGCTGCTCGAGCTCGCCCAGGATCCGCTCGCCGGCCGGGCGGGGAACGAGCGCGGCGTCCCGACGGATCAGACCTACCGTCTCCGGGTCGATCCGGAATCCGAGCTGGTCCTCGAAGCGGACGGCGCGCAGCAGCCGCAGCGGATCGTCGCGGAACACGCTCTCACCGACGGCCCGGATCACACCCTGCTCTAGGTCCGCGCGGCCCCCGAGCGGGTCGATCTCCGCCCCGCCCGCCAGCGGCCTCGCGATCGCGTTGATGGTGAAGTCGCGGCCGGCCAGGTCCTGCTCGATCCCGTCTGGGAGAGGCGTGAAGTCGAGAGTCCGGCCGTCGCGATGGGCGACGCGCCAGGCCCCGTGCGGTCCCGAGAGCCGGAAGACGGCGCCGCCCTCGCTCCGTCCGTAGGCCTCGGCGGATGCCTCCGGCTCACGGCAGGCGACGTCGAGGTCGACGACCGGCCTCCCCAGCAGCTCGTCCCGAATCGCGCCGCCGACGACCCACGCCTCCTCTCCGGCCATGAGACGGCGGACCGCCTCAAGCATCGACGACCTCGCGTTCGGCCCGCTCGGGGCTCGATTCGATCCGGCACGTGATGTCGTAATTGATCGTTCCGATCAACCTCGCGTGTTCCTCGACCGCGAGGCCGTCCCCGACGATTGTCACGGCCTCGCCCACCGGCAGCTCACGGGGCAGCTCGACGGCGAACGAGTCCATCGAGACCGTTCCGACCGCCCGGCAGCGCTCGCCCGCGACAAGCACCTCCGTGCCGATCAGTTCCCTGCGGAAGCCGTCGGCGTAGCCCACCGGAACGAGGCCGACCCAGGTCGGCCGCTCTGCGACGAAACGGCGGCCGTAC
>JACDER010000289.1 GCA_013816275.1 Actinomycetota bacterium
ACGAGATCAACCGGGCCTCACCGAAGACGCAGGCTGCGCTGCTCGAGTGCATGCAGGAAAACCAAGTGACGGCTGACGGCACGACCTACGAGCTCGCACGCCCCTTCATGGTGATGGCGACGCAGAACCCGATCGAGTACGAGGGGACGTACCCGTTGCCGGAGGCGCAGCTCGACCGTTTCACGATGCGCGTCTCGCTCGGCTATCCGGAGGGAGCCCAGGAGGCGCAGATGCTCACGGAGCAGACGAGCGCCCCGCCGCTCGAAGATCTGGAGCCCGTCACGAGCGCGCTCGAGCTCGTCGCGCTGGCCGAGCAGGCGAAGGCCGTGTACGTGGAGGAGAGCCTGAACCGCTACATCGTCGCCCTGCTCCGCAGCACCCGCGCGGATGCGCGGCTCTACCTCGGGGCCAGCCCGCGCGCCGGCATCGCGCTCCTCCGCGTCGCGAAGGCGCGCGCCCTGGCGGCCGGACGCGAGTTCGTGCTTCCGGACGACGTCAAGGCCGTCGCCGAGGTCGTGCTGGCTCACCGGCTGATCCTCGCTCCGGAGGCGCACTCGGCCGGGCTCACGCGGGCGGATCTCGTCCGCGAGGCACTCCAGCAGACGCCGGTGCCCGTCTAGGTGGCGCGGCCGTGACGCGGAGGGGCCGGCTCGCGCTCGTCTTCGGTGTCGCCGTCTATCTCGCCGCGTGGGCCTTCGGCTCGCATGCGCTGTATCCCCTCGCGCTCGGGCTGGTCATAGCGGTGCTCGCCGCGTGGGCCTGGATGCGCCTCGCGGCCCGCCCTCTGCGGCTCTCCCGCCGGACGCGCGGCCGCGGCCATTTCGAGGGTGAGGACGTCGATGTGACCGTGGAGGTCGAGCTCTCGGCTGGCCTTCCGCCGGCTGGGGCCGTCCTGTACGAGCGTGTCTCCAAGCTCGGAGAGCGGGCGACGAGGCTTCGGCCCCGCCGGTCTCGGCTCTCGGCCAGGTACGTGCTCGAGCACCTTCCCCGAGGGCGTTACGAGCTCGAGTCGGCACGGGCCGTCCTCGAGGACCCGTTCGGGCTCGCCCGCACGGAGGTCGACCTTCGGGCAGCCTCGACCATCCTCGTGTACCCGCGCCTGATCGAGCTCGACCACGTGTTCTCCGACGCCGGATCGTCGCTCCCCGAGGGAAGGCGCCTCCTCATGCACCGTCCGAGCGGTTTCGACCTGCACAGCGTTCGCGACCACCAGCAGGGAGAGTCGCTGAGGCGCGTGCACTGGCGCTCCACCGCGAAACGTGCCCGGTTGATGGTGAAGGAGCTCGAGGATGCCCCGCGCGATGAGGTCGCCGTCCTCCTCGACGCGCAATCAGGCACCGCTTGGGGGGAGAGCTTCGACGTCCAGGTTCGCGCGGCCGGCTCCCTCCTGTTCGCCCACACGAGCCGGAATCGCCGGGCCGTGCTCGTGGTGAACGGCAACTCGCAACAGACCGTCCAGGTCAGTGCGTCGGAGGGTGACCGCCGCCGCGCCCTCGAGCTGCTCGCGGCGGCCGAGCCGGACGGGGCAAGGCCCGCGGAGAGCGTGCTCGCGGACGAGATGAGCGCGGTGCTCCGGGCGCTCGAGCTCGTCGTCGTAACCGCCAGGCTCACGCCGCGGCTGGTCGACCGCCTGGTTCAACGCGGGCACGCGCGGCGGCAGGTCTCGCTCGTGTACGTCGAGGCGGCTACGTTCGCCGGCGGGGCTCCGCGCAGGGAGCCGTCGCTCCTACGCCTTCAGGCGGCGGGCGTTCCGGTTGCGACCGTCCGCTACGGCGACGACTTGGCCGCAGCCCTGGGCGGCCGCGCGCTGGCCGAGGTGTCGGATGCTTAGGACGGCGACCATCTACGTGCTCCCGGCTCTGACGATCGTGCTCTCCTGGGTCCGGATCGAGCAGCGTCCGGAGGCCGCGACCCGCGCTGTGATACTTGCCATGATCGCGCTCGTCCCGGCGCTCGTGCGGCCGCTTCGCTTTCGTCTGCCCGTTCTCGCTGCCTCGGTCGTCTTCGGCTCATGGCTGGCGCTCGGGGCCTCGATCGCGACCCCAGGACGGATCTTCACCCGGCTTGTCGACGGCGCGCGTGAGTTCTACGACGTCGACCTGCCGTTCGAGCCGAGCCGTCATCCAGGCATGCAGCAGGCACTGCTCGCCGGCGTGCTTCTGTTCTGTCTCGCGGCCGCTCTCGCCATCGCCGCACGCAGGCCGATGCCGGCGGCGCTTGCGGTCGCCTTCGGTGCAGGCTGGCCGGCCACGCTCCTGCGAGGAGGAAGCGACCTGCTGCTGGGAGGGCTGATCCTCGCCGCCGTCCTCGTGATCCTGTCGGGGCTGCGACCGGCGTCGAGAAGGGCGCTCGTCCCCACCCTCGTTGCCGGCGTCCTCGTGGTCGCCTGCGCGCTCGGACTTGCCTCACGACCGGCGATCGCGAAGAGCGAGCTCCTTCACTGGCAGGCCTGGGACCTGTACACGAAGCCGGAGCGGGCGGTCGAGGTCAGTTACGTCTGGAACTCGGACTACGGCGGGCTCGACTGGCCCAAGAAGCGAACGACCGTCCTGAAGATCAAGGCGCCCGAGAGGCCCTTCTACTGGCGAGCGACGGCGCTCGATGCCTTCGTCGGCGAC
>JACDER010000059.1 GCA_013816275.1 Actinomycetota bacterium
AGCCAGCGGCGCTCCGGGGCCGGCTCGGGCGCACGCTCGACCTCGCGGACGGGCGCGTGGGCCGGCTTCGACTCGATCACCTCGAACGGAGGTGCGTGCTCGACCGTCTCCTCCTGCGCAGCCGGCTCGGGAGCGCGGCCTTCACGCTCGGCCTGGCGCTGAGCGGCCTCGGTCGCGCGGAAGAGCTCGGCCAAAGGGCCCTCACGCATGCTGGCGCGCTTTCGCGCCATTGAGCACCTCCTTCGCGAGCCTGCGGTAGGCCTGGGCGGCGTCGCCGGTCGGGTCGTAGGCCAGGACGGACATTCCCTTCACGGGGGCCTCCGCATAGCGGATGGTCTTGCGGATCTTGGTGTCGAAGACGAGGTCGCCGAAGTTCTCCTCGAGGATGTCGATGGCCTCGCGCGAATGCAGCGTCCGCTTGTCGAACATCGTCGGCAGGATCCCCTGGATCTCGACTTCGGGATTCAGGTTCTCGCGGATCATGCTCAGCGTGTTCTCGAGCTGGACGAGGCCGCGCAGCGACAGATACTCGCACTGGACGGGGACGATGACCCCGTTCGCGGCGACGAGGGCGTTGACCGTCAGGATCCCGAGCGACGGAGGCGTGTCGATCAGGATGTAGTGGTACTTGTCCCGGATCGGCGCGATCGCCTTCTCCAGCGCGCGCTCGCGTCCGATCATGCTCGACAGCGCGAGCTCGGCGCCGGCCAGGTCGATCGACGAGACGGCGACGTCGACCTCGCCCGTCTGGATGACCTCCTCGATGGGCACGCGGTTGACGAGGACGTCGTACATCGAGCGCTCGATCGAGTCGGGATTGAAGCCCTGGCTCATCGTCAGATTGCCCTGCGGGTCCAGGTCGATCAGGAGGACGTTGAGTCCTTGCTCCTTGAACGAGACGCCAAGGTTCAGCGTCGTCGTCGTCTTCGCGACACCGCCCTTCTGGTTCGCGAACGCGATAACTCGGCCCACAGTCAACTCTTTCGAGGTCGGCTTGGATGAAGACGCCCGTAGAGACGGGCGCGGAAGAAGTCGTGCGGCGAGCCCCATGAGGCTCGTCTTTCGGGTCAGGCTACCAAAGTCCTTTCGGCTGCCAGAGCGGTTTCTTCTCCGCCGTCGAGCGCGTCACGGAGCGCGGCGACCGCGGCCTCCGCCGCGGCGTTCCCATGGCCTTCCGACCGCACCCAGGCTTCAGCGTCCGCCAGCAGGGCGCGCACCTCGTTCAAGACAGTCGCGGCGGGCGCGCTCTCGCGCTCGAGCCATTCGATCCTGCGAAGCCGATCGAGGACGTGCTCCGGGTCGCTCATACTCGCCGAGGCTACTCGTCAGCCGACGACCGGACCGTGCCGGCTTTGTGCCGAAACTACGCGGACAACTCCTCCCGCAGCGCCTCCAACCGCGGCCGCGCCTGCGCGACCATCGCAAGGTTCTTCTTCCGCGCATAGCGTTCGATCGCCTGCTCGTAGGCGTCGGCGGCTTCCTCCCTTCGACCTGAGGCCGCGAGCACCTCAGCGAGGTCCCACCGGGTGTCGCCCTGGATCGAGAGCGCATCCGTTTGGTCGAGGATCGCCACGGCCTCGCGTGCCAGCCGCTCCGCCTCCTCGTATCGCCCCCGATGTGCGAGCACGCGCGCCTGCACCTGACGCCAGAGCCGCTGGGCGTCGACGTCCTGCTCGTTGCCGAGCTCCCGGCCGCGCTGCGCGAGCGGCTCGACCTCGTCGAAGCGGCCGAGCTGGCACAGACAGCGTCCGAGCGCCGGCGCGTATGTCGCGAGGTACGGCCAGAGCTCGCGTTCTTCGAAGACCGCGCAGCGGCGGCGCAGGTAGTGGGCGGCCGTCTCGTAGTCGCCCTCGTACGCTGCGATGTCGGCCAGCACCAACTCGCCTCGGTTGTCGCCAGTGAATTCGCGGATGCGCTCGCTCGCCGAGTTTGCAAGCGGCCAGGCCTCCTCGAAACGGCCGAGCATCGCAAGCAGGCGGGCGCGGTTCAGCTCGGTCCCAGGCGTCGGTGTGTCGGAAGTCACGGCGTCGAGCGTCGCCAGCGCTTCGTCCGCCGGACGCGGCCCGCTGACGAGTGCCCCATCGAGCCCGAACAGATGGTTGGGACGAGAGCCGGCGAGCCTGGCCTGCCGCAGCGCCTGCTCGATCGCATGCGTACGCTCGTCTCCCCTCGCCCTGAGGTTCGCAAGATCCGCTATAGCCACCCAAACATGCACGAGCCCTGCGTGCTCGTTCGCTCCTTCGAGCAGCGGCAAAGCCGCCTGGGCCAGAGCGTCGAGGTCGTCGAAGCGCGGGTCGACCGCGACGAGGCACCGATTGTGCTCGGCGACGACCCGGGCGGCCGCCTCGCCTACGACGTCGCCTGCTCTTTGCGCCCGCTCCGCGGCAGCTTCGGCAATCTCGGCTGCGCGGTTCTGGTCGAACCGGTTCGAGTGCGCGCCGGCCAGCGCGAGCTCGAGCTTGACGTCGAGCCGGAGCGGACGAACAAGCCCCAGCGCCCGCTCGAGCAACGCGATGGCGGCTACGTAGTCGGTTCGCCAGGCGGCGCGCAGGCCCGCGTCTCCGAGCAACTCACCGGCACGAGCCGCAAGCGCGGCGTCCTCCTGCCCGAGCTCGCGCTTGTACAACACCGCTTGCTCGAGGTGGTGACCGAGAATCTCGTCCAGCTCGACCAGATCCGACCCGCTCTCCGCGAGCCACGCCGCGAAGCGCTCGTGCAGCTCCGCCCGTGTCGCCTTCGGCAGCGCGTCGTACGCAGCGTCTCGAATCAGCAGGTGACGGAAGCGGAACGCGTCGTCGCCCGGGAGCTGAGACTTGTCGGGACGCACGAGCTCCTTGCGGACGAGCGCCAGCAGGTTCTGGGACACCTGCGGCTCGCCGTTCGAGAGCGCCTGCACCGCACCCTGATGGAACACGCGGCCTTCGACGGAGCCGCGCTCGAGCACGTTCCGCTCGGCCGGATCGAGCTGATCCAGCCGCGCAGCCAGCAGCGCCTGGATCGTCGGCGGGACCTCGACCTCCGCGCCTCCGGAGTCTCGCACGAGGGCGAGCATCTCCTCGACGAAGAGAGGATTGCCCTCCGATGCCTCGCGAATCCGGTCGCGCAGTCGGTCGTCCACACCCCCGAGCGCGGCCAGCAGGCTGTCCGTCTCGGCGGCGTCCAGCGGCTCGAGCAGGACGGTCGTGGCGTTCATCTTCCCGCCTCCCCAGCCAGGACGGCGGTCGAGAAGCTCCGGCCGGGCCATGCACAGGAGCAAAAGCGACGCGTCACGAGACAGATCGGAGATGTGCTCGACCAGATCGAGGAACGTTTGCTCGCCCCAGTGCACGTCGTCGAAGACAACTACGAGCGGACGGTTCTCCGCCTGCTCCTCCAGCAGCTTGCGGAACGCCCACGCGATCTCGTCGGCAGAGCTTGCCGCCTCGCTCTCACCGAGGAGCGATCGCATCGCCACCGCGGCCGACTCGTCCGAGGGAAGCGCATCGAGCTGCTTCACGACTTCGACCACCGGCCAGTATGTGATGCCCTCGCCGTAGGACAGGCAGCGGCCCTGAACGACATGGGCATCCACGAGCCCGCGGATGAACTCCGCCGCGAGGCGCGACTTGCCGACACCGGCCGAACCGAGGACAGTGAAGAGCTGGCACGAGCGGCTGCGCACCGCCTGCTCGTATGCATCCCGTAGCCGTCGCAGCTCTGTCTCCCGCCCGACCATCGGCGCGGCGTGCGCCCGGGCCTCCTCGCCCGTCACGCTGAGCAACCGCCACGCCGGTACGCGTTCTGTCTTCCCTTTCAGCGCGAGCGGCTCGACCGGCTCCGCTTCGATCGAGTCGCGGACAAGGCGGAGGGTCTCGTGGCCGATCAGGACCTCACCGGGCGTCGCGGCCTGCTCGAGGCGCGCGGCGACGTTGACCGGATCGCCGGTCGCCAGGCGCTCCTCGGTGCCGGTCACGACCTCGCCCGTGTTCAGACCGATCCGGGCCTCGAGTCCGAGCTCCGGGAGGGCAGCTCGCATCTCGACGGCGGCGCGCACCGCCCGCAGCGCGTCGTCCTCGTACACGATCGGCACGCCGAAGACCGCCATGACCGCATCGCCGATGAACTTCTCGACCGTCCCGCCGTGCGCCTCCACGATCCCCTTCATTCGCTCGAAGTAGCGCGAGAGGAGGGCGCGCAACGCCTCGGGGTCGGTCGACTCGCCGAGCGCGGTCGAACCCGTGACGTCGCAGAAGAGGACGGTGACGGTCTTTCGCTGCTCCCGGGAGGGAGTTGCCGCGTCGAGCTCGGATCCGCACTTCGGACAGAACTTGAAGCCGGCGTCGGCCTCGAAACCGCACTTCGTGCAGAGAGGCACGCTGGGAGTCTAGAGCTGTTTCAGCTCGCGACGGCGCGAGCCGCGAAGTACCCGGCAGGGCGCGGGCGGAGCCCGAGCGCCGATTCGTCCAGAGCCTCGACGAGACGGGCGCGGTCGCCGTGCATGAGCACCTCGACCAGGGCTCGCCGGAGGAGATCCGCATCCTCGCCGGTCGCGCGCCCCCCACCCGCCAACCGGCTCAGCCCCGCCATCAGCCCGGCCCGCTCGCGCGGGCTCTCCCCGAGCAGCAGCGACGCGCGGAGCGCCGATGCCCAGAGCCCGTCGGTTCCCCCTAGAAGGGCCGAGAGCGACTCTCGCAGCTGCTCCGAGCGAAACGGCTCGCCCTGGAAGAGCGACAGCTCCCAGCGGTCGAGCGCTTCTCCCAGATCGGGATCGGAGTCCGCGGCCACGAGACGGCTGAGGAGCTCGGACGTCAGGCGCGCGCGGAACGCGTCGAGCCGCGTCGGCTCGCCGCCCGGCTGGGCCGCGGCGATCGGAAGGACAGGCCGGACGCCGAGCGGGCGCCAGTCGAGCCGCTCGAACAGGACGGGGCCCGCCGACACCGGGGCCGCAGTGGCTAGCCTGAGCGCGGTCACGACGTCCGCGAGCTCTCCGGGCGCGTCCGGGGGCCCGACGGCCCGGGGCGGGAGCGCCTGCTCCAGCTCGAGGACGCACAGGCGGTCGGGCTCGCGTCCGAAATCGGCGGGAAGGAGGCCGCGCGCCTCGGGCCATAGCGTGGCGAGCTCTCCGGTCGCAGCCGGGCGCAGCCGGATGCCGCGGCCGAGCTCGAGCTGGACCGGCGATGAGATTCCCACGACGGGCGCCACCGCCGCGTAGGAGCGCCGCTCACCGAAGAGCGAGCGCTCGAAGTCAACGTAGGCGTGATCGAAGGCGCCGTCGTCCCAGTCGAAGCCGCCACACGCCTCGGCAGTCTTGACGAGGAGCGGCAGCAGCACCGTCCGCAGGAGCGCCTCCTCCTCGGTCGGCTTCACGCCCGCGTGCGCCCGCGCGAAGATGGCGGCGGCGGGCTCGCGGCGAAGCTCGTCGATCGCGATGCGCGCGTCGTCACTCGCGGCCAGCCGCTCGGCTCGGGCTTCGACGAAGTTGCGGACGAGCGGCCGATACTCGTACAGGGACGGCCGGCCGGGGGCGGCGTGCTCCTCGAACGCGTACGGGAGATCAACCTGCTCGCGCCCGAGCAGGTTGAACGCACCGAGGCAGAAGCAACGGAGGGCTCGCTGAAGGGTCTGAGAGCGAACGGCCACGATTTCCCCCTACGCGGCCGGGGGCTCCTCTCCTTTGTACTCTCCTTCGATGCGCCTCGCCCGCCTCGGGATCCCGAAGCTCTGGCGCGAGGATCCCGAGGTTCTGTGGTTTCCGCTTCGCTGGGGCGTCGCGGCCACCATGTGGGCCGCCCTCGCACCCGGGTCGCGAGGCTACGGCCTCGACCGCGTTCCGATGGAAGGCGGCTACGTCATGGCAGCGAACCACCTCGCCGCGATCGACCACACGCTGATCGGCATCAACTCCCCGCGCGCGATCTTCTACATGGCGAAGATCGAACTGCTCTCGATGCCCGTCATCGGCGAGTTGCTCACCTGGACGGGCTGTTTCCCGGTTCGCCGGGGCGAGGCCGACCGCGAGGCGCTCCGCGAGGCCCGGCGGCTCGTACGCGAGGGGCACGCAGTCGGCATCCACGTCGAGGGAACGCGCCAGAAGCTCGGCTACCCCGGGAAGGCCAAGCTCGGCGGAATGATGATCGCGATGCAGGAAGGAGTACCGATCGTCCCGTGCGGGGTCGAGACCTTCAGATGGTCGGTCAAGCACAACCGCCGCGCGTGCGCCGCCGTCTGGGGAGACCCGATCAGCGTCGAGGGCTTCAGCCGCGACCGCGAGGGCTACGACGCGCTGACCGAAGTCGTCACGACCGAGATCATCAGGCTCTGGAGGCTGGCGGGAGAAGCCGTGGCGAACGACTTCCCGACCGAGCTGTCCGACGGCGCGAAGCGCTACAAGCCGTACCTGTACCCCGTCCTCACGGACGGGCTCCTGCCCCTCCAGGGCTGAGCACGGGCCGCTCCGGGTCGCTGTTGTCGACGATCACGTCGGCGAGCTCTGCGGGCCGCACGGCCTCCAGATAGAGACGCTGCCCCGGCGCATACCGGCGCTGGTAGAGCCCCTCGGTCTCTGTGCCGTCCCGCGCGATCCCGCGCCGGATCGCCTCGTCGGACCGCGACCCGGGCGGGAAGCGGAAGCCGCGCCACGATTGCCGCAAGCTCCCTCAGGACTGGCAGCCGGGACACCAGTACGCGATCCGGTTGTCGTCGCCCTGCCCACGCGAGCTGATCGGCGTGCCACAGCGGGGGCAGGGACGGCCCGCGCGGCGGTAGACGGCCCGGCGCCGGCGGCCGCCCTCGAGCGAGGAGCCCATCAGCCGGGCGGCCTGATCGAGGACGCTTTGAAGCTCCTCGTCGGACGCGTTCTCGACGGCCCGCCAGGGCGAGATGCGCGCGTGCCAGAGCGCTTCCGCGCGCCAGAGATTGCCGATCCCCGCAACGAGCCGCTGATCGAGCAGCACATCGCCGAGCGCGCGGCGCTGATCGGCCCCGCGGAGCCGCCCAGCATCGACCCGCTCGGTGAGGATGTCCGGTCCGAGGCGGGCCGTACGGCCGCGCTCGAGTTCCAGGACCGGCCCGTTCCAGAGCACGGCTTCGTGCTCGTTTCCGCGCAGGACGAGCCAGGGGCGGCCGGTCCGCTCCCGGCCGCGGGGGACGACCGTCCAGCGCCCGCGCATGCGCAGGTGGCTTCGAACGACGACGCCGCCCTCGAACGCGAGCAGGAGGTTCTTCCCGACGGCCCGGGCGGAAACGAGCCGGCGGCCGTCCACCAGCCGAGCGACCGCGGCTCCGCGAGGATGAGGCGCCTCGGCCTCCACCTCCGTTCCGACGAGAACCTGAAGGCCGCGCGCCGCCCGATGGAGGGAATCGCCTTCTGGCATCTCAAGTCCCGGGGAGGATGCAGTCCGCCTCGCGCCGCTGGAGCCGAACCGAGTCCTTCCGGACTATGTAGCGGTCGCAAACCCCGCCCCCGACCTTGACGAGGCAGATGAAGACACTCGACGCGGGCCCCTGGGCGAAGAACAGCCTCGGGTTGGGCGTGCAGTGAGTGTTAC
>JACDER010000290.1 GCA_013816275.1 Actinomycetota bacterium
AAGCGCGACACCGCGTCCGGAGAGCTGGGAGGCGCTCGAGCGCCTCGAGCTCGGCGGCCGCCTCGCGGGACCGCTTCCGCCGGTGCGCGTCGTCGACCTCCGCCGCGAGCGGGGCTATCCGCTCTCGGCGCCTCTGCTGGCCGAGCTCCGTGCGGTCGCGGACGGCGGCGGCAAGGCGATCCTGCTCCTCAATCGCCGCGGCGTGGCGCCCGCGCTCCACTGCCGCGCCTGCGGCAAGACGATCCGTTGCGGCAACTGCGACGTCTCGCTCGTGTTGCACAGGGACGGTGTCTTGCGCTGCCATCACTGCGGCTTCGCGGAGCCGGCGCCGGAAACCTGCACGTCGTGCGGCTCGGCCGAGCTCGCCCGCCTGGGCGCGGGGACGCAGCGCCTCGAGCGCGAGCTCGCCTCCCAGTTCCCCGAGCTGGAGCTGATCCGGCTCGATGCCGACACGGTTTCGAAGCCGGGAGCGGCGTCGGAGGCGCTCACGCGGTTCGACGCCACCGATCGCACCGTCCTTGTCGGCACGCAGATGGTCGCGAAGGGCCACCACTTCGCCGGCGTCGCTCTCGCCGCCGTCGTCGATGCCGACACGGGGCTCGGCCTTCCCGACTTCCGTGCGGAGGAGCGCACGTTCCAGCTCCTGACCCAGCTCGCGGGGCGGAGCGGGCGGGACGCTCCCGGACGCGTCCTCGTCCAGACCTTCCAGCCCGACGCGCGCGCCATCCGCTATGCGGCTCGGCACGACGTCGGCGGGTTCCTCGCAGAAGAGATCGAGCGGCGGCGGGAGCTCGGCTATCCCCCGTTCCGCCACCTCGTCCGGATCGTCGCGTCCGGCCCCGACGCGGAGAGCCCCACGCGCTTGCTCACCGAGCTCAAGGGCAGCCTCGGTGACGGGCTGCTCGGCCCCGCTCCGCTTCTGCGCCTCCGGGGGCGCCATCGCGCCCAGCTGGTCGCGAAGACGGAGCAGCCGCGCCGGATCGCAGAGCGCGCGGCGGAGCTCCTCGCCGATGCGAGCGTCCCGATGCGAAAGGCCGGGGTAACCGCCGTCGTCGACGTCGATCCGCAAAGCTTGTAGTAATGAGATACGGCCTCTGTCTCGCCAACATCGGTTCCTACTCCGACGCCCGTGCGGTGGCCGAGTTCGCCGCCGAGGCCGAGGTGGCGGGCTGGGAGAGCCTCTTCGTCTGGGACCACCTCGCGTTTGTGTGGGGGATGCCGTCCGCCGATCCCTGGGTGGTCCTGACCGCGTGCGCGATGCGGACGTCGCGTCTCCTGCTCGGCACAGCGGTGACGCCGGTCCCGCGCCGGCGCGTCCAGAATCTCGCGCACACGGTTGGGACACTCGACCAGTTGAGCGGCGGTCGAGTCGTCTTCGGTGCGGGCTTGGGGGGAAATCGGGGCGAGTTCGAGCGCTTCGGCGAGGACTTCTCTCGTGCACGGCGCCTGGAGTTGCTCGACGAGGGGCTTGCCGTGCTCAGGCAGTGGTGGGACGGCGAGGAGGTGGACGGGATCGCGTTGCGCCCGCCTCCGACGGGGCGCGTGCCGATCTGGGTCGGCGGCAACAGCGCCGAGGCGCTCGTCCGCGCCGCCCGCTACGACGGGTGGATCGCCGACAGCACCGATCCCGAGCGCATGAAGCTGTCGCCCGCGCAGATCGCCGAGAAGTCGCGCGGGCTGCCGGGCGAGCTGGCCGTCATGGGCTACTCCGACCGGGCGGAGCCCGGGGCGTACGAGGATGCCGGCGCGACCTGGTGGCTCGAGAGCCTGCACGATCGGCGGGGCACATCCGAGGAGAACCTGGCCGTCGTCCAGGCAGGCCCGCCTGCCTAGACTTCATCCATGTCCGAAGACGCCGGCCAGGTACGAGAAGAAGAGCGCGATCCCCGCGAGGAGGCGATCCGGCTCGCCGCGCTCTCACAGATCCGCCAGTACCCGGATCCGGTGCTGCGGATGCCCGCGCGCGACGTGGAGAGCTTCGACGACGACCTTCGCCGCCTCGTCGACCGGATGAAGCGGTTGATGAAGGACGCGTACGGCGTGGGGCTGGCCGGGAACCAGGTCGGGATGCTCCGCCGCCTGTTCGTGTTCCAGAAGGACGAGGACGAGGTGGCGGCGCTCGTCAACCCGCGAATCGTCGAGCGCGGGAGCGAGGCGGAGAGCGGGGAGGAGGGCTGCCTCTCGATCCAGGGCATCCGTGTCCCGGTCGAGCGCGCCCTCACCGTCACCATCGAGGCGATGGACGAGAACGGCAACGAGGTCCGGCTCGAGCTCGAGGGGCTGATCGCCCGGGTCGTCCAGCACGAGATCGACCACCTGGACGGGACGTTGATCCTCGATCGAACGGACGACGAGAGCCGGAAGCAGGCGCTCGGACTCCTCCGTCCGCAGCCTGTTCTCCAGTAGTGCGCCGTTTTCGCCGGGCGGTGCACTAACAACTTGGGCAGGCTCGCGGTGGCCGCGACGGCGCCACTCGGCGCCGAAGTGCTCGAGCGGCTCGCCGCTCACCGGGACGTCTCCTATCTGCTCACGCGTCCCGACCGGCCCCAGGGCCGCGGCCGCAAGACAGGGCCGCCGCCGGCGAAGGTCGTGGCCGAACGCCTCGGGAT
>JACDER010000291.1 GCA_013816275.1 Actinomycetota bacterium
GCTGGGAGTACTGGACTCCGAGCCAGATCAGCGGCCCTGCGATCGCGGCTGCGATCGCAATGAAGATCAGCCGGCGGCGCCAGCGGTACGAGCGGAGGATCGACATCGTGCCGTCATTGTGCCCGTACTCGTCAAGCGTCCTGGCCGAAGGTCGCGAGGACGGCCTCGGCGACCACCTGCATCGGCCTTCCCGAGACCTGACTGGCCTTGCGGAGGCGCGCGAAGGCGGCCTCTTCGCTCAGGCCTTCCTTTTCCATCAGCAGCCCCTTCGCGCGCTCGATCGTCTTGCGGGCGGCCAGCGCGGCCGCGAGAGACTCTGTCTCGTCGCGGAGCTCGACGAGCTCGCGGTGGCGTGCCTTGGCAGTGTGGATCGCGGGAAGCAGGTCGGATTCGCGGAACGGCTTCACGAGGTAGCCGAAGACTCCGGCCTCGACCGCGCGGGACACGAGCTCCTCCTGGCCGTACGCGGTCAGCATGACGATCGGTATCGGGCGGTCGTCCAGGATCGCGCGGGCCGCCTCGATCCCGTCGAGCCTCGGCATCTTGACGTCGAGGACTGCGAGATCGGGCTGCTCCGAACGAGCGAGCTCGACCGCCTCGACGCCGTCCCGCGCCTCGGCGCAGACCTCGAATCCGGCGTCTTCGAGCAGCTCCTTGAGATCGAGCCGGATGATCGTCTCGTCCTCTGCGATCAAGATTCGAATGAGATCGCGCCCTTCTTCGTCCACCAGTTGAAGACCTCGACCGCCATTCGTCCGGCCTGCACCGGCGGGTCGGACTCCGCCAGCCTCCGGGCCTCGTCGAGCGCCACTGTGTAGAGGCAGAAGCCGCGCCAGGTGTCGTCCGGCTGCTCGCTGAACGGGCCGGCGACTGCCATCAGGCCCTGCGCCCGCATCGAATCGAGATGCCCGAGGTGAGCCTCCTGCAGCCGGTCCAGCTCGGCGTCCGCGAACTCGGAGGCACGCGGCCCCCGGCGGAGAAGCACGAAGCTGTAGCGCTCGAGCTCCATCAGCGGGGAAACACGACCTCGGCACGAAGCCCGCCGTCGTCCTCGAACTGAAGGGAGCCCTGGAGCTCGTCCCGAACGAGGGCCCGCACGATCGAGAGTCCGGTGCCGTCGCGGCCGCCGTCCAGACCCGTTCCGTTGTCGGAGATCGCGAGCAGGACGTCGCCGTTCCGCCGCGCAAGCTCGATCCGCACGGTCGCCCCGCCGTGCTCGAGCGCGTTCTGGAACAGCTCGCTGAAGACGAGCGCGAGGGCAGTGGCACGGTTCCCGGCGAGCGAGACAGGCTGGAGCTCGGTCTCGATCTGCTTCGCGGCGCCGAGGCCCTGGACGAGCATGGCGCGCAGCCGGTCGACGAGCTCGGCCAGCTCGACGTCGTCGTCCCGGTGCTCCGTGAGCACCTCGTGCACGGCCGCGATCGCGAGGATGCGGTTGACCGAGTCGTCCAGCGCCTTGCGCGGATTGACCGACTCGGCGCTGCGAGCCTGCAGCCGCAGAAGCGACGCGACGGTCTGGAGATTGTTCTTGACCCGGTGATGGATCTCCTGGGCGAGCACGCCGCGCATGACCGCGCGCCCGTGCTCGAGCGCGACGGCGGCATGGTGCGCGATCGAACCGAGCAGCGCACGGTCCTCGTCGGTGAACGGCGTGTCGCGGTCGCAGACGAGCTCGCCGATCTGCCTCCGCTTCCAGCGCAGGGGGAGGCGCACCGCGTATTCGCCGGGACGGCCCTCGGGCCAGGCGATCTTGCCGTCCTCGAGCACGAGCGCCGCTCCGGTCGCGCCCACGGCGTCCATCGTCGTCTTGACGATCGCCTCCAGGGATTCCTCGAGGTAGAGCGACTCGGAGACCGCCTCGGAGATCCGCGCGAGCGCCTCCAGCTCGCCGACCCGGCGCCTCGCCTCCCGGTAGAGCTTCGCGTGCTCGATCGTCTGGGCCACCTGCGCGGCGATCGCGAGCAAGAGATCGACCTCAGCCGGTGAGAACGCGCGGGGGGCTCTCGTCCTCACGTTGAGCGCGCCCGCGAGCTTCTCCCGCGCCAGGATCGGTACGGCCAAGATGGACTCGTACTCGTCCTCCGGGAGGTTCTGGAAAGCCTTGAAGCGAGGGTCGAGATGCGCCTTCTCGGCGATCATGATCGGCTCCCGGCCGGCAGCGGCGACGCCGGTGATCCCTTCTCCCGGGCGCATGCGCGGAGTGCGCGTCATCTCCTCGACCCTCGTCCCGTGCGTCGCCCGGAGGACGAGCTCACCCGCGC
Organism: Actinomycetota bacterium; assembly: GCA_013816275.1. Taxonomy (GTDB): domain Bacteria; phylum Actinomycetota; class Thermoleophilia; order Gaiellales; family Gaiellaceae; genus JACDER01. The sequence goes on from JACDER010000291.1 coordinate 2,262, forward strand.
GGTCGTCGTAGAGGTAGACGAAGCAGGCGTCCGCCTCGAGCGCGGCCGCGACCTTGCTTGCCACGAGCGAAAGGACCTCGTCCAGGTCGAGCGTCGAGTTGACCGCCTCGATCGTCTCTGTCAGCAAACGGAGGTGCCGTTCGGTCGCGTCCATACGAACGATTATGGTGCCGGGCGCCGTGTCCAAGTACGACTGGGTCCTCTTCCTCCACATCACCGGAGCGTTCCTGCTCGGGGGAGGGGTCGTGGTCGCCGGCGCCTTCAACCTCGCCGCCCAGTTCCGTAAGCGGCCGAGCCAGGTCGCACTCCTGCTCGGGCTGACGCGGTTCGCGGTCGTGCCGATCG
>JACDER010000292.1 GCA_013816275.1 Actinomycetota bacterium
GTCGAAGGCGGGGGATTCACGGGCGGAGGGGGTGGAGGAGGCGGCGGTGGCGGGGTCGGGTTCGGCGGTGGCGGTGGCGGTGGCGGCGGGGCGGCCTTGGCCTTCGCTGTGGCCTCCGCGTGCCCGACCGTGATCTGGCTGCCTGCGGCGAGCCCGCCGTGCGCCTGGGTGAGCTCGATGTCGAGCGCGGTGACGCTCGCCTTCGCGGACGTGCGGCCCGAGGGAGCGGTCTGATCGAGCGTCTGCGCCAGTACGACCAAGGTTCCCCAGTCGCCCAGAGGGATCCTGGCGTTCGCCGCGGGCGTCACGGGCTGACCCAGAATCGTGAGGCCCTCGATCGTCGAGCCCTTCGCGTTACCGGAGCTACCGTCCGGTCCCGCAGCGGAGACGGCGCGGACAGTGACCCTCGAGGCGGTGACCTCACCGCCGAAGAGGCTGAGCACGTCCACTTCGCTGGTGCCGGTTCCACCCGCGGCCTTGACGCCGGTGTCGGTCGAGGCGCTCGCGGAGACGGCCTGGGTCGAGGCAACGGTGCCGTCGGCCGGGAAAGAGAAGGTTCCACCGAGAGCCACGGCGTCCGGCGGAGCGCTGACGGTCGCGGTCCCGCCGCCTGCCTGGTCGGGGATCACGATCTTGATCGAGTACGCCCGGGCGCCGGCCTGGGTCCTCTGGGGCGCGGACGCGGCTCCCGCCGAGCCGGCGAGCAGTGCTCCGGTCGCCAGCACCGCGAGGGGCAACTGCCTCGCGAGCAGTGCTTTCATCGCTCAATTATCGGGCAAACGTCCAGACGGCGGACGTTTCAGCGCCCGCCAGAGGATCTGGGCGGCCACCACGAGCACGAGAACGGCGAACAGCCGCTTCAGCGTTTGATCCGGGAGCGACTCCGCGAGCTGCGCGCCTCCCTCGACGCCGGCGATCGACGCGAGTCCGATCAGCACCGCGGAGCGCCAGCGAATGTTCCCGTACCGATGCTGCTGGACCGCGCCCGCAACCACAGTCGGAATGATCGCGAGCAGCGACGTGGCCTCGGCATGGAGCTGCGTCAGCCCAAGACCGATCGTGAGCGTCGGGACGAAAAGAATCCCGCCGCCGACGCCCAGCAGTCCGGAGAGGACTCCGGCCAGCAGCCCGAGCAACGCGACGAGCGCGAGCGTCGTCATGAGGTGACGAGCATGTCGACGGCCACTGCAACGAGCACTCCGGCAAACGCGACCGAGAGCCAGCGGGTGGAGATTCGCTGCTGCAGCCATGTTCCGGCCAGGGCGCCGAAGGCGGCGGGAATGCCGACCAGCGCCGCTGCGCCCGGCTTGACCTCTCCGTGCAGCGAGTACGTGGTCGCACCCACCACGGCTATGAACACGATCGCGACCAGAGACGTCGCCATCGCGTTGCGCTCTCCAAAGCGATGGAGGAGCAGGAGGAGAGGGACGATCACGATTCCTCCGCCTACCCCGAAGAGCGCGCTGAACAGGCCCGCAACGAGTCCGATCAGGATCAGGCCCATCGAATGAGATCCTACGAGGATGGACCTGATCGCCCCTCTGGCTGAGGCGCCACAACTCTCCGCGATCGTGCTCGATGTCGACGGCACGCTCGCGCCCATCGTCCCGCGTCCCGAGGATGCGGGCGTGCCGGCCGGGACGCGAGCGGAGCTCGAGCGCCTGGCTGCCCGCTATCGGCTGCTCGCGTTCGTGAGCGGCCGGACGGGCGAGGATGCGCGCCGGATGGTCGGCCTCGACGGGGCCAGGTACGTCGGCGTCCACGGGCTCGAGCTCGAACCCGAAGCCGAGCGATGGAGGGAGCCGCTCCGCAACCTCGCAGCGGGCGCGGACTGGCCCTGGGGCGAGGCGGAGGACAAGGGCCTGACCCTTTCGTTCCACTACCGGCAGGCGTCCGACCAGGCGGCGGCCCTCGCAGCCGCGGAGATCCTGGCCGATCGCGCGCGCGGAGCCGGTCTCGTCCCACGCTTCGGCCGAAAGGTCCTCGAGGTGCGACCGCCCGTCGACGCGGACAAGGGCACGGCTGTCCTCCAGCTCGTCTCCGAGGCCGGCGTCACGCGCGCCCTCTACGCGGGCGACGACACCACCGACCTCGACGCGTTTCGCGGGATCCGCGAGGCCGGCCTCGAGCTCGGCGTCTGCGTCGCCGTCGCCTCGGAGGAAGGCCCGCGAGAGCTGGAGGAACGGGCCGACCTCGTCGTGGACGGCCCGGCCGGACTGCTGGCCCTACTCCACCGCCTCTAGCACCTGTTCGAGCCGCTCGATCCGCGGCCCGTCCCAGGGCTGGTCGCCGATCAGCACCGCGTCCATGCCGGCCTCGAGCGCACCTTCGACGAAATTCGGCTGGTCGTCGACGAACAGGCAATCATCGGTCTCGACCCCGAGGCGGTCCGCTGCGATCCGGTAGATCCGCGGGTCCGGCTTGGCCACGCCGACCGAGCAGGAGAAGACGGGCTCGTCGATGCGCGAAGCAAGCTCGGTTCCGGACCAGAGCTGCGGAACCTCTTCGGAGCACACGCTGATCAAGCCGAGCTTGAACCCACGGCGACGGAGCTCGTCGAGCACCTCCACCGCACCCGGACGGGGAACGAGGGCCTCCCGGGTCC
>JACDER010000293.1 GCA_013816275.1 Actinomycetota bacterium
AAGGGCATCAGGCCGCCGATGAAGAGGCCCGCGATCACCCAGGCGTCGCTCAGGTCGAAGGTCGTGCTCAGGCCCTGGTCCGAGAGCCCGTGCGTGTAGCTGTCGAAGAGGACGAGCGCCGCGAGCGCCGCGGAGCCGATGGCATAGCCCTTCGTCACCGCCTTCGTCGTGTTCCCGACCGCGTCCAGCGGGTCGGTGATCGCGCGGACCGACTCGTCCAGGTCGGCCATCTCGGCGATGCCGCCGGCGTTGTCGGTGACGGGGCCGTAGGCGTCGAGCGCCACGATCAGGCCGGTCATCGAGAGCTGCGCCATCACGGCGACGCCGATCCCGTACAGGCCGGCGAAGTGGTTCGCGACGAGGATTCCTGCGGCGATCACGATCACCGGCAAGGCCGTCGCCTGCATGCCGACGGCGAGCCCTTCGATGATGTTCGTAGCGTGCCCCGTGCGCGACGCCTTCGAGATCGACTTGACGGGATTCCAGCGCGTCCCCGTGTAGTACTCGGTGATTGCGACCAGTAGGAACGTCACGACGAGGCCGACGACAGCGCAGACGTAGAGATCCTTGAAGCTGAACTGGTTCGAGTCGAACGCGAGCACCACCGGGATGAAGCCGACGGCCGACAGAACGGTCGCGACGAGGATGGCCTTGTAGAGCGCGTTCATGATCGAGCCGGAACGCCCCACCCGCGCAAAGAAGGTGCCGATGATCGACGCGATGATCGAGATCCCTCCGATCGCGAGCGGGAAGAGCTCCACCTGAGCCGCGGGGAAGGTCGTGCTCGCGAGCAGCATCACCGCGACCGCGGTGACGGCGTAGGTCTCGAACAGGTCGGCGGCCATCCCGGCGCAGTCGCCGACGTTGTCGCCGACGTTGTCCGCGATCACCGCCGGGTTGCGAGGATCGTCCTCGGGGATTCCCGCCTCGATCTTCCCCACGAGGTCGGCGCCTACGTCGGCGGCTTTCGTGTAGATGCCACCGCCGAGCCGGGCGAACACCGAGATGAGGGAGCCTCCGAAGGCGAGCCCGACGAGATCATTGATCGCCGAGCTCGGCGAGTTCCCGAGGAAGTCCGTCAGCACCAAGTAGTACCCGGCGACGCCGAACAGTCCGAGCCCGACCACGAGCAGACCGGTGACCGACCCCGCGCGGAACGCGACGTTCAGCGCCGGCTTGAGCCCGTGCTTCGCCGCCTCGGCCGTTCGCACGTTCGAACGGACGGCGACGAACATTCCGATGAAGCCCGCTGCCGCCGAGAGCCCTGCCCCGACGAGGAAGCCGATGGCGGTTCCCCAGCCGAGCTCGTGGTAGAAGCCGAGCAGGAGGAACGGGACGACGGCGACGATCGCAATCGTCCTGTACTGCCGCTTCAGGTAGGCCGCGGCACCCTCCTGGATCGCGCGCGCGATCTCCTGCATCCGCTCGCTGCCGGCCGGTTGGCGGAGCACCCATCCGGCCAGCCCCACGCCGTAGGCAACGGCGAGCGCTGCGCAGATGAGCGCGAAGAGGACGGGATGATCGTGGAACCAGCTCATCACAAAGTCAGCGCGAACGTAGGGTTCGCGCGCCGCGGTGTTGTATCAAAGTCTCGCCGCCCGCAACGCCGTCGCACAAATATCGTCTGGCTGCGGGCCGATCTTGGGGATCACGGCGAGCAGCAACTCCCGCAGCCGCGCGTTGTTCTCCTGGAGCACCCGAACGACCTGGGCGGCCGTCACCGACTCCTCCCCCGCCACCCCGACGTCGTAGTCGGTCACCATCGCGATCGTGGCGTAGCAGAGCTCCAGCTCACGGGCCAGGTGGCATTCCGGATACGCGGTCATGTTGATCGCCTCCCAGCCCGCCGACTGGAACCACTGCGACTCGGCCCGGGTCGAGAAGCGCGGGCCCTGGATGACCACGACGGTGCCGCCGTCCCCAACCTGGATGTCCCGCTCGCGGGCAGTCGCCACCAGAAGGCGGCGCAGGTCCGGGCAGAAGGGATCGGCTGCGGACACGTGCGTCGTCTCGGGACCGTCGTAGAACGTGTCCTCGCGCCCGCGCGTCCGGTCGACGTACTGGTCGCAGACGACGAACGCGCCCAGCTCGAGCCCGCGCGTGAGCGCTCCCGAGGCGCAGGGGCCGATGATCCTCCGAACGCCGAGCTCGCGCATCGCCCAGACGTTGGCCCGGTACGGGATGCGGTGCGGCGGCAGCTCGTGGCTGCGACCGTGGCGGGGGATGAACGCCACCTGCCTGCCGGCCACCTCGCCGACTGCGACCGGCGCGGACGGGAGGCCGTACGGCGTGTCGATCGCGATCTCCTCGGCGCCCTCGAGGAACGAGTAGAACCCCGATCCACCGAAGATTCCGAGGTCAGCCCTCGGCAACGGCCTTCGCGTACGCGAGCTGCATGTTCGACATCACCTGGTTGAAGTCGCTGAGGACCTCCTCGGGAACGGACTCGGCGAGCACCGGGATGAGCGCGCGCATCGCCTCGATCGCGAGCTTGGCCTGGTCGAGGTCGCGGTTCTCCGTCGCGAGCCGGCTGTATCCGAGCGAGGAGACCGTGTACAGCGTCTGGATCAGCAGGTCCGAGACCTTGAGCTTCTTCAGCTGC
>JACDER010000060.1 GCA_013816275.1 Actinomycetota bacterium
CTCAGGCCCCATCACGGCCACCTCCGCGGTCGGCCAGGCGACGTTGAAGTCGGAGCGGATGTGCTTCGAGCTCATGACGTCGTAGGCCCCGCCGTAGGCCTTGCGCGTGATCACCGTCAGCTTCGGTACGGTCGCCTCCGAATACGCGTACAGCAGCTTCGCGCCGTGCCGGATGATCCCGCCCCACTCCTGGGTCGTTCCCGGCAAGAACCCGGGGACATCCACGAACGTCACGAGCGGAGTGTTGAACGCATCGCACGTGCGGACGAACCGGCCGGCCTTCACCGACGAGTCGATGTCGAGCACCCCCGCAAGCGAGCGCGGCTGGTTGCCGACGATGCCGACGGGATGGCCGTTCAGGCGAGCGAATCCGCAGACGATGTTCTCGGCGAACCGCTCCTGGATCTCGAGGAACTCCCCGTCGTCGACGACCCGCTGGATCACCTGCTTCATGTCGTACGGCTTGGCCGGATCGTCCGGGATCAGCGTGTCGAGCTCCGCGTCCTCCCTGCCCGCCGGATCGGAAGGCGCCGAGTACGGAGGCGGATCGAGGTTGTTCTGAGGAAGGAACGAGAGCAGGTAGCGCGCGTCCTCGAGGCAGGCCTCCTCGTCGGGCGAGACCAGATGGGCCACGCCTGACTTGGCCGCGTGGGTCGCCGCGCCCCCTAGCTCCTCGAACGTGACCTCCTCACCCGTGACCGTCTTCACCACGTCGGGGCCGGTGATGAACATGTACGACGTCCCCTCGACCATTAGCACGAAGTCGGTCATCGCAGGTGAGTACACGGCGCCGCCCGCGCACGGCCCCATCACCAGGCTGATCTGCGGGATCACACCCGAGCACTGCACGTTCCGCCAGAAGATCTCCGCGTAGCCGGCGAGCGAGACGACGCCTTCCTGGATGCGCGCGCCGCCCGAGTCGTTGATCCCGATCAGGGGGCAGCCGAACTTCGCGGCCATGTCCATGACCTTGCAGATCTTCTCGGCGAACACCTCTGAGAGGCTGCCGCCGAAGACCGTGAAATCCTGCGAGAAGACGAAGACCTTCCGCCCGAAGATCGTCCCGTAGCCGGTGACGACCGCATCCCCCCACGGCCGTCGCTCGAGCATCCCGAAGTTCGGCTCGCGGTGGCGGACGTAGCGGTCGAGCTCGACGAATGAGCCGGGATCGAGCAGCTTCAGCAGGCGCTCGCGCGCGAGCAGCTTCCCCTGGGAGCGGTGCTTCTCGACGGCGCGGCCGGTCCCGGCGTGGAGCGCCTCGTCGCGCAGCTTGCCGAGGAGCTCGAGCTTGTCACTGGTCCCATCGCCCGTCTCGGTCACGCGCCGGAGCCTAGGGGAAGCGCGCCCTATGCGCTCTGCTGCTTGCGCCGGTCGAGCTCGGCCTGAGCCTTCTCGGCAAGCTGGCGAGTTCGCTCCGCGTTCGCACGCATGCGCTCTAGTCGCTCGCGATCAGCCTGGGTTCGCGAGATCAAGCTCTCGTCGATCGCCATAGCTTTGCAGCGCGCAATCTGGCCGCACAAGATGGCCATTCGAGGCGAGTCCGGGCGAGCCGTACCTTGGTACGGTCGCCGCCGTGCGAAGCCGCCTGCCACCAGCCCTGCGGGAACGGGACTTCGCCCTGCTCTGGGTGGCGAGCGGGACGACCGGGCTGGCGTCGCAGATGATCCTCGTGGCGGTCGGGTGGCAGGTCTACGAGATCCACCGCAACCCCTTCGACCTGGGCCTGATCGGGCTCGCCGAGTTCGTCCCGCTCCTCCTCCTCGCGCTGCCCGCGGGCCAGCTCGCGGACCGGGTCTCCCGCAGGGCCATCATCGCCGTGGCGCTCGTCGTCGACACCGCCGTCGCGGCGCTCCTGCTCGTCGTGACGGTGGCGGACGCGAGGACCCTGTGGCCCTACCTCGCGCTCGCCGCACTAACGGGCGCGGCGGCCTCTGTTTCCGCACCCGCGCTCCGAGCGCTGCTGCCCGAGCTGGTTGCCCCCGAGCTGATGGCAAGCGCGATGGCGCTGCGGGCCGTCTCCTGGCAGTCCGCGGTCGTCGCCGGGCCGGTGGTGGGTGGCGTGCTCTTCTCCGCGCTGCCCGAACTTCCGTATGCGGTGGCCGTCGGGCTCTTCCTGGTTGCGGTGGGGTGCGTGCTGGCCGTGCGGAGGCGCCCGGCGGCGGTGCTTCGCGGGGACGAGACCTTCGGATGGGCCAGCCTGGTAGGAGGCGTCCGCTTCCTCCTGCGGACGAGGATGGTGCTCGGTGCCATCCTCCTCGACCTGTTCGCCGTGCTGTTCGGGGGTGCGATCTCCCTGGCTCCGGTGTTCGCCAGCAGCATCCTGCACGTCGGCCCCGTAGGGCTCGGCGCTCTCCGCAGCGCGCCCGCGGTTGGCGCCGTGGTTGCGGGCGTGCTCCTAGCGCGCCGGCCTCTCCGCCGCCCAGCCGGCCCGACGCTCCTCATCGTCGTCGCGCTGTTCGGCGTGTCGATGATCGCCTTCGGCCTGTCGCGGTGGCTGCCGCTCTCGCTCGCGGCGCTGGCCGTGGCCGGCTTCGTGGACATGATCAGCATGAACATCCGGGCGACCACGGTCGCGCTGGTGACCCCGAACGAGCTGCGGGGGCGCGTGATGGCCGTGGAAATGGTCTTCATCGGAGCCTCGAACGAGCTCGGCGCCTTCGAATCGGGAGTGGTCGCCTCGCTGGTTGGGACCGTGGCTTCGGTGGTTGCAGGAGGCGTCGCGACGATCGCGATCGCACTGGCATGGACGAGGCTCTTCCCCTCCCTTGCGCACCTCCGCCGTCTCGAGGACCTGCAGCCCGAGCCGGTTAGAGTCGCCTGATGGCGCTCGACCGCTCGACGATCTGGCCTTACATCGACGGCGAGCCCGGAGAGTTCAACTACTCGCGCTACGACCATCCGGCCGGCGTCGAGGCGGAGCGCGCGCTGGGAGAGCTGGACGGCGGTCACGCGCTGCTCTTCTCGTCCGGCGCGGCAGCATCCTCGACGGTCGTGCTCGGGCTCCTCGCTCCGGGCCAGACGATCGCGCTCGCCGAGGGCTGCTACTACGGAACCGGCCTACTCCTGCGCGAGCTCGAGCGCTGGGGCGTCCGCTTCGTCGAGTTCGACCAGACCGGCCCCGCGCCCGAGGACGCAGACCTCGTCTGGCTCGAAGCCCCCTCGAACCCCTTCCTCACGTTCCCCGACATGGAGGCAGCCCGCGCTCACCCGGCCAAGGTGCTCGTCGACGCAACGGCGTCTACACCGGTGCTCTTCCGTCCGCTGGAACACGGCGCGGACGTCGTGCTCCACAGCGCGACGAAGTACCTCGGCGGCCACCACGACGCGCTGGCGGGCGCCCTCGTGTTCCGCGCGCGCGAGGATCACGAGCGCATCAAGGGGCTGCGCGGGCGGACCGGGCCGATCGCGGCGCCCGACACGGCCTGGCTCGTCCTCCGGGGATTGAAGACGCTCGAGCTGCGCGTGCGGCGTCAGTCCGAGAGCGCTCTCGAGCTGGCACGGCGGCTGGACGGACACGCGCGGGTCGAGCGGGTCCGATACCCGGGCCTCGGCGACGAGCTGGCCTCGCGCTACATGTCGGGGGGCTTCGGCGGGCTGCTCTCGTTCGACGTCGCGGGGGATGCGACACGAGTCGAGCGCTCGACCCGGCTGATCGCGAACGCGACCAGCCTCGGGGGGGCCGACTCCGTGCTCGAGACGCGATATCGGTGGGAGGGCGACCGCGTTCCGGAGAACCTGATCCGTCTCAGCGTTGGCCTCGAGGACGTCGAGGCGCTCTGGTCCGACCTGGAGCACGCGCTCGAATGACGATTCCCGTCTTCGACGGGCACAACGACGTGGTCCTGCGGCTGGACGAGGGGCGGAGCTTCCTCGAGGAGTCGAGCGAGGGTCACCTCGACCTACCGCGCGCACGCCGGGGAGGCTTTGCCGGCGGGATCTTCGCGATCTTCGTCTCCGGGCCGGAGCACGGTGACATGGAAGGCAAGCCGGACGGGCCCTACTCCTTTCCGCTCGCCGCTTCGATCGCTCCCGAGTTCGCATCCTCGCGGGCCGACCGCCTGGAGGAGATCCTCCGCGGGCTCGACGACCAGGGAGCGCTCCGGCTGGTCAAGACCGCCGCCGAGATCGAAGATTGCTTCGAGACCGGGACGATCGCCGCCGTCCTGCACCTGGAGGGAGCCGAGCCGATCCTGAATCCCGAGGACATGGAGCGACGCTACGACCGGGGCCTGCGCTCGCTCGGTCTCGTCTGGAGCCGGGCGAACAAGTACGCCGAGGGCGTTCCCTTCCGCTTCCCGGCCTCGCCGGACACGGGACCTGGGCTCAGCCAGGAAGGCCGGCACCTCGTTCGCACCTGCAACCGGCTCGGCGTGCTCGTCGACCTCTCGCACCTCAACCTGCGCGGGTTCTTCGACGTCGTGGAGATCTCTGATGCGCCTCTCGTGGCCTCGCACTCGAACGCGCATGCGCTCTGCGCCTCGACTCGCAACCTGACCGACGAGCAGCTGGACATGATCGCTGCGACGAACGGGCTCGTCGGGGTCAACTTCGCGGTCGGCTTCCTGCGCGCGGACGGGCAGCTCAACCCCGAGGGCACACCGCTGGAGACGGTCGTCGGGCACATCGACTACCTCGTCGAGCGAATGGGCATCGATTGCGTCGGTCTGGGCTCAGATTTCGAAGGGGCCGCGCCGCCTACCGAGCTGGGCGACGCGAGCCTGCTGCCGGCGCTGTTCGACGCCTTGCGGGATCGCGGCTACGACGACGACGCGCTCGCGAAGATCGCGCACGGAAACTGGATCCGGGTGCTGCGCGAGACCTGGGGAAGCTAGAGCCGGGGGCGGGACTCGAACCCGCGGCCTAGGCTTTACAAGAGCCTTGCTCTGCCAGCTGAGCTACCCCGGCGCGCGGTGTACGTTAGCCGTCCGGGGGCCTGTTTACTGTTTAGGCAATGAACCATCCCGAGGCCAAAGGTGACCGGTCGACGCTTGCGGTGATGCTTGCTCTCCAGGAGCTCGGTTTGCCGTTCCTCATTCCGTTCGGTGAGAACTCTCGGTACGACCTCGTACTCGAACTCGAGTCCCAGCTAGCTCGCGTCCAGTGCAAGACGGGCCGTTTGCGAAACGGAGCCGTGCTGTTCGCCGCGTGTAGCTGCTACGGCCACCACCGCAATCCAGGTGTCGCTCGGCGGGACTATGCGGGTCAGGTCGAGTTCTTCGCCGTCTATTGTCCTCAGACGTTCGGGGTGTACCTGATTCCGATTGCGGACATACCGAACCGCGTCTCGGCCGCGCTTCGTGTGACGCCGCCGCGCAACAACCAACGGCGCCTCATCCGGCTCGCCGCCGACTACGAGATTGCGAAGGTGAGCGTCGTGACCGTCTAGAACGCCTACTGCAAAACCTGGCGCGAGCGCTGGTGCGTGATCACCTTGCGCTTGACCCGCTGGAGCGCGTTGTCGATCGTCTTCGTGTCGCACTCCAGATCCTCCGCCATCTCCTCGTACGACGCGCCCTCGAGGTACATGCGAAGCGCGTCGGCCTCGAGCGTGGAGAGGCTGGTGCCGAGGCAGAAGACGAGGCTCTGGAGCTCCTCGCTGGAGATGACCCGAAGCGACGGATCGTCGACGCGCGATCCCGGGAGGGCGTCACCGAGCGTGCAGTCGCTGTCGGAATCCTGTCCGGCCGGCGTCTGTCCGAAGGAGACGTAGTGATTGAGAGCCTGGTGCTTGAGCCGGGTCGCGGTCTTGATCGCCGTGATGATCTGGCGGGTCACGCAGAGCTCGGCGAAGCTCCGGAACGACGTCTCCTTGTCGGGGCGGTAATCACGCACTGCCTTGTACAGCCCGATCAGCCCCTCCTGAATCAGATCCTCGGACTCGCCGCCGGCGAGGAAATACGAGCTCGCCTTCAAACGGACGAAGCCCGTGTAGCGGCGGATCAGGTCTTCCTGCGCCCGGAGATCTCCGTTCCGCGCCTTCATCGCCAGACGCCGATCCTCAACCTCACGTTGAGCTTTCTGGGCCTGGTATGCGACGGTTGCTGTTTGCGGAGGCATGATTTGAACAGGATCCGGTGGGAAATATCGGGGCGACTCCCCTCGTCCCTCAATCTCAGGTTGAGCAAGACCATAGCACCGGTCTCAAAAACTGACAAGGGTCAATTTGTGCGCGGCGAACTAGTGTTCGCCCCGGCGCAAACGCTCGAGCTTCGCGCGCACCTCGGGGTCGAGCCGGTCGCCGAGATGACCGGGCTTCGATTCACGGTGCTGGGTTGGCTCGAGATCCCGGACGAACGTGCGCGAGCCGAGGTGCGCCACCTCCTGGCCCGAGGTGCCCCGGACGGCCAGGTCCGAGGACACAAGGCAGACTCGCTCGCGCTGCCGGTTCTCCGTTGCCAGGCGCTCGAGCAGCGCGTCGGCGTTCTCCGCGTATCGCACTTCCAGAGGCCCGAACGTCTCGTCCCTTCCGACGCCGTCGAAGACGACGATGCCGCGCGCGCCTCGAACAGCGACGAAGCTCGCAAGCGTGTCGGTGAGATCCCGCACGTCCCCGAAGTCTCCGGCGTGCAGCACGTTGAAGCCGTCGAACAGGTAGAGCGTCGCCTCAGGCATGTGCCCCGGCGGCGACCCGCTGCCGCGCAACTTCGTACAGCAACAGCCCGGCCGCGACGCTCACGTTCAAGGACTCCACCTGTCCCTGGAGCGGGATCGAGACCGCGCCGTCGCATGCTCGTCTCACCAGCGGCCTGACCCCCTTCCCCTCCGCGCCGAGCACGAGCGCGATGCCCCCGCTCAGATCCGTCTCCCACATCGTCGTTCGGGCACTTCCCGAAGCCTCCCAGACCCACAGGTCGGGGCCCTTCACCTCGGCCAGGTAGGCGGCGAGGTTCGGCACCACCGCGACGGCGACGTGCTCGACGGCGCCCGCCGAAGCCCTACAGACGGCAGGCGTAACGCGGACGGAGCCGTGCGCCGGAAGAACGATTCCGGTGGCGCCGGCTCCTTCGGCGCTTCGGCACACGGCACCGAGGTTGTGCGGATCCGTGACGCGGTCGAGGCAGACCAGCATCGGCGCGGGCCGCGATGCGAGCTCGAGACCGTCGGCGTACCGGTACGGCTCGCAGTAGGCGAGCACGCCCTGGTGATCCCCGGTGCCGGCGGCTCCCGTCAAGGCCCGCTCGCGCTTGACGTGGACCCGCGGGCCACCAGGCTCCTGCAGCCACGTCTCGGACCCCAGGGCGCGCTCGGTCACCCAGAGCTCCAGCACGGCCCGCGGCCCTCGCATCGCCTCCCGCACCGGGCGGCGGCCGTAGACGAGCTCTCGAATCATGTCTTCGGAACGAGCCGGAATCCGGCGGAGTCGTCCCGCACGACCCAGCCGGCCTGCTCGATCTCCACGCGCAGCCGGTCGGCCTCCTCGAAGTCGCGGCTGTCGCGAGCGGCCCGCCGCCGCTCGGCGAGCGAGACGACGTCGGCGGGCGCCTCGACC
>JACDER010000294.1 GCA_013816275.1 Actinomycetota bacterium
GGCGATCCTCTGGGCGAGCGCGCGGTCCCGGGCGTCCAGGCCGGCGGCCGCCGTCGGGAGCACGCGATCGGCGTACGACTCCTGCTCGAAGACGCGGAGTACGACGTCGTAGGCGGCCTTCCTGGCGGGGGCGACGCTCATCCCGCGGTGCGCCGAACGATCTCGTCGACGGTCTGCTCCGGCGTCTGACCCGAGCTGTCGAGCCAGAGGCCGATGTCCGGGCTCAGATCAGGAAGCGGCTCCTCCCTCCCCGAGACGATGCTCCGCCGAAACACGTCGCCCTCGAGGTGGACGCCGCGTTCGAACCGTCGCGCGAGGAGGCGCCCGACCGTGGACTTCCCGGCTGCCGACGGGCCGGTCAGCAGGAATAGGCGGGCGCCCGTCACGGTTCGCCGCGCATGAACGGGACGTCCGGCTCCCACGAGTCGACGACCTCGCCGAGACCGTGGGCACGGACGTGGGGCTCGACGGCGCGGAAGAGCTCGCGCTGCGGATCGGGCTCGCCGCTGAGTGCTCGCTCGATCAATCCGAGCAGCCGGTCGGCCGGCCATCCCTCGACCGGGTGTGACTCGACCTCCCAGGCCAGGTAGTCGTGGAACGGCCGGACGCGGCCTTCGAGGGCGAAGAGGCAGGTCAGGAGGTAACCAACCGACTCGGCGGCATGGATGCGCGCAGCGAGACCCGGGCGCTTGAGCGAGCGGTAAAGCGAGTTCATGTACCCGTCGAGGGCCAGCGGTGGGACGCGCTCCGCCTCGGCCGCGCTGAGGCGGCCCTTCTCGTCGATCAGCCGCTGGATTTCGCCGGTCTTGTCGACGAGCGCCTTCGTGTGGGTCAGGGTCGGCCGGTCCCACTCCTTGTAGGCCCGGAACTCCTCGAGCGTCATCACCGCTACTTCGACGGGAACGCCGCGATCCGTGTCCAGCTCCTGGTAGAGCTCCTCGTCCTGGTGTTCGATCACGACGCGGACGTCGTAGTCCGAATCGGGCCGCACGTTCGCGCCCTTCCCGCGCGAGCCGCCGAGGAAGAGGCCGACGATGCGCGGGTCGGCGCGGGCCTTTGCGAGCAGCTCCTCGAGGGTCAGGTCCGGCATATGAAGATCGCCCAGCCCATCAGGTCACGGATCCAGCGGAGGTACCGGTCGCGGTGATGGCAGCCGCGCTCACGGAACTCCTCCGCCTGAGGATCGTCCGGATTCGCCGCCAGCCACTCCTCCAGCGCGAGCCAGTGGAGGGACTCGTACCGGTCCCAGTCGTCGTGGGACGAGGCGATCAGCGTGACGACCTGGACTCCCGCCGACTCGAACCGCTCCACCGTCTGCGGCAAGGTCAGGAAGTCCTCTCCCTCTTCCACCTCGAAGTCCGCGGGCAAGGGCCACGTGCGCCAGTAGGGCTCGCCGACCGCCACGAACCCTCGCGACGGCACGGCGTTCGCCAGCGCTTCCACGGTCGGAACGAGACCGTCGAAGGCGAACGAGGCGCCCAGGCAGAGCGCGGCGTCGTAGACGGGCTCGATCCGGAAGTCCTTCGCGTCGGACTCGACCACCTCGACCTCGACGCCGGCCTCACGCACCCGCTCTCGCGCGACGGCGGCGAACTCGGGCGACCGCTCCACCGACGTGATCCGGCACCCGATCTCGCGGGCAAGCAGAACGGCAGGCCCGCCCTTGCCCGAGCCTATGTCGAGGACGTGCGACGACGGCCCGAGTCCGAGCCGCTCGCCCAGGAGGCGGATCTTTTCCGGGCTCGTCGGGTTCTGGAGCTCGTGCCGCGCTTCGACGACGTCGTACCACCAGGGCATCAGCGAAGACCACGCAAGAACTCGTCGTAGGACATCCGCCGACGTCCCTCGGGCTGCACCTCGACCGGAACGGCCCGCCCGTCCTCCACCCGCGCGCGCCAGACGATCACCGGCCGCCCCTCCAGCTCCGCGCGCGCGCCGATGTGCGGCGAGAGCGCGCGCACCCGGTTGACGGTCTCTTCCGGGGGCAGCGACCAGTCGACCCAGCGGTCGTCGGCCGTGATCTTGTCGGCGTAGGTCGCTCCATCGTCCCGCTGCGGCGTGAACGACGGGTCGGCCAGAACAGCTTCGAGGAGCTCCGCGGCCACAGGAGCAGCCTTGGCGTAGACGGCTCCCGCGTCGTCGTCCGGCTCGATCGCAAAGGAACGCTGGGCGGCGATCGGGCCCGCGTCCATCTCGGCCGTCGTCCGGTGGATGGTCACGCCCGTCTCGCGGTCACCCGCCATGATCGCGCGCTCGACCGGAGCGGCCCCGCGCCACCGCGGCAACAGCGACGGGTGGACGTTCAGCCAGAGCGCTCGGTCGAGCAGCTCCTCGGGGATCAGCGCTCCGTAGGCGACGACCACGACGGCGTCGGAGTCCGGTTCGAATCCGCCGAGCCGGGCGGGCTGGCGGACCGGGATCCCGAGGCGTTCGGCCACGACCTTCGCCGGCGGCGGCCCGGTCTTGCGGCCGCGGCCCTGGGGCCGGTCGGGACGCGTGAGCAGATAGGAGACGTCCCGGTGAGCGGCGAGCCGCTCGAGCACTTCGGCGCCGAGTGGCGCCGTCGCGGCCACCGCGAGCCTGCCC
>JACDER010000061.1 GCA_013816275.1 Actinomycetota bacterium
CCGCCGGGGCACTCGTGGCGGCCACGCTCGAGGGGCCGCCACGGATGGCAGTGCTCGCGCTCGCCCTCCTAGGCGCCGGCTGGCTCTGGGGCGGATTCCGGCTGGATGCGCTCGACCGGAGCGTGCTGGTGACGAGGATCGGTCACGTCGACCGGACGCTGGCGGAGGTTGCCGCCCCCGCGCGCCACGGTCAATTCGCGCTTCGATTGATGGTCGAGGTCAGGACCTTCGGATCGTTCTCACTGAACGAGCCCGCCCTGCTCGAGCTTCCGCTCGGCCGCGCTCCTCCGCAGGGAGCCGTGATCGAGACGGTCGCCGAGGTCAAGCCGCCGCGCCCGCCTGAGAACGGGTTCGACGAGCGGGCCTGGCTGGGCCGCCAGGGCGTGCATGTCGTCCTGCACGGACGGGCCTGGAGCCAGATCGGCCGGCGCCACGGGATCGGAGGCCTCGCAGACGGTCTGCGCCGGTTCGTCCGGCGAGGGATTGCCCCTGGGCTCAAAGGGGAGCGGGCGACCCTGATCGCGGGCGTGGTGCTCGGGTCCGACGAGAGCCTCTCCAAAGACCTGCAGGACCGGTTCAGACGCTCGGGTCTCTACCACCTCCTGGCCGTCTCGGGACAGAACGTCGCGATCATCGCGGGTGCGATCCTGCTCCTCGCGGCCCTCGCGGGCATCCCCAGATGGCTCGGAGAGCTGGGCGTGCTGGGCGCGATCGGCAGCTACGTGCTCGCCGTCGGGCTCCAGCCCTCGGTCGTCCGGGCCGGGATCGCGGGCGCTCTCGCCTCCCTCGCCTGGCTCGCCTCACGCCCGAGAGACCGCTGGTACTTCCTGCTGGTGGCCGCGGCCGCGCTCCTCGCATGGAACCCGTACAACCTGCTCGAGCCCGGGTTCCAGCTCTCGTTCGCGGCCGTCGGCGCCATCTTCGTCCTCGTCCCTCGAATCGAGCGGCGGCTCGAGGGGTATCCCGTACCGCGCCTGCTCGCGACTCCGGTCGCGGTCTCGACCGCGTGCGGCCTGTGCACGGCGCCGCTGCTGTGGCTCGACTTCGGGCGCGTGCCCGTGTACTCGGTGCTCGCCAACGCGCTCGCCGAGCCGGCGATGCCGTTTCTACTCGGTCTGGGCCTCGTATCGGCCCTGGTGCACCCGCTCGTTCCGGCGGTCGCGGAGGCGCTGGCATGGCTGAACGGCTGGTTCGCCGCCTATCTCGCCTGGTGCGCGCGCCTCGTCGGAGGGCTCCCCCACTCCCAGGTGTCCTCGATCAGAGCGCTCTTCCTGCTCGCGGACGCGGGCGTGCTCGCCTGGACGGTGATGAAGCTCAGACGCCCGCGGCTCCGGCGTGCGGGCGAGCTCTGCGGCGCGGGCCTCGCCCTCGGGCTTGCCTGGCGGCTGCTCGGCTGACGCTTCGCCTAATCTTGACCTGACCGTGTCGGCCGACCTCAAGCCCGTGTACCTGCTCTCCGGCACCGATCGGCCGAAGATCGAGGAGGCGCTCCGCCGCCTCCGGGCCCGGGTCGGCGAAGGAGGAAGCGACGTGCTGTCGGCCGCCGAATCGAGCGGAGACGACGTCGTCGCCAGCTGCAACGCGCCGGGCCTGTTCGCGATCGGAGCACGAGCCGTCGTCGTCAACCAGGTCGAGAGCTGGAAGGCGGCAGACGCGAAGGCTGTCGCCGCGTACCTCTCCGACCCTGCCCCCTCGACCGTCCTGGCGCTCGTCGGGATCGGCCTCAAGAAAGACTCGCCGCTGGCGAAGGCCTGCGCCAAGGTCGGCGAGCTCCTGTTCTACGACGTCCCGAAGTCGAAGCTCCCGACCTGGGTGGCCGAGCGCTTCCGTGCGCTCGGCGCCGGCGCAGATCGCGATGCTTGCCGCCTGCTCGTGGAGGTGGTGGGCGACAACGTGACCGAGCTGGAGACCGAGATCCACAAGCTCGCCACCTGGGCTGGCGGGGACACGGTCGATGCCGCGGCAGTGGAAGCGCTCGCCGCGGGCCGCGCGGAGGTTCCGATCTTTGCCCTGACCGATTCATGGGGAGCGCGCGACGTCGCGGCGGTTCTCCAGGCGGCCGAGTCCATTCTCGAACGACCGGAACGGACGCGGCGCGACGAGGTCACGAGGATCGCGGCCCGTTTCGCCTCGCACGTCCAGACCGTGCGGGAGATCCAGGACCTGGCGACCGAGGGAGTGACTCCGCGAGAAGCGGCCTCCCGCCTGCGCCGCAATCCGTATTACGTGCAAAAGCTCTTCGCCCAAGCGGCGAACTTCAGCGCGGAGGAGCTCGGAAGCGCGCTCGTCCGTGCTGCGGCGCTCGATCTGGCCGTCAAGGGCGGCTCGAGACTCCCGACCGAGCTCGAGCTCGACCGCGGGCTGGCGGATGCAACGCTCGCGCGCGCGAACAGCTGAGGCGAGCTAGGAGCGGCCGGCGAGTCGCGCGGCTTGTGCCTTCTTGCGCGCGGCCGTGTTCCTGTGCAAAGCGCCGTGGGACGCAGCCTTGTCGATCCAGCGAACGAGCTCGCGGTGCTCGGTGGCGACCGCCTGATCGTCTCCATCGGAGACGGCGCGCTCGAGCCGCCGCGTCACGGTCTTCACCGTCGAGCGGTAGCGCAGGTTCTCGAGCCGCTGACGGCCCGCGATCCGCATCCTCTTCTTCTGTTGTTCGATGTTCGGCATAGCGTGAAAACGCCCGCTGTGCGGGCAAAGCGATCGTAGCAAAGCCGAATCGACCGCCTCCGCACCGTTGGGAGACGACCAGGCCGATTCCTATACTCGCCCGCGTGGAAGAGCCCTACCGCGGTCGTCGGCTCGCCTGGTCCGCGGTCATCTTCGCTCTCGCAACCGCGCTCTCGCGGATCCTTGGGCTCGTCCGGGAGAGCGTGACGGCGTACCTCTTCGGCGCGTCGGGGAAGATCAACGCCTTCACGGTCGCGTTCCAGGTGCCGAACACGGCCCGGAACCTGCTCGCCGACTCGGCCGTCTCCTCGGTATTCGTCCCCGTCTTCAGCGAGCTGCTGGAGAAGGGAGAGCGGAAGCGGGCCTGGCGAGTCGCCTCGACGCTGTTCTGGCTGATCCTGCTCGGGCTGACCGGGCTGACGGCGCTCTTCATCCTGCTCGCTCCCTGGATCATGTCCGTGTTCGGCCAGCCCGGCGGCGACGAGGCGCTGACGGTCGGGCTTTCCCGCGTGCTGTTCCCCACGGTGGTCCTGCTCGGGCTGTCCGGGATCATCGTCGGGATCCTGAACAGCTACGAGCACTTCACGGTGCCGGCGCTGACGCCGGTCGCATGGAACCTCGTGATCATTCTCGGGCTCGTCATCGGCGTACCGCAGACCGACAAGGTCGACGCGAAGCTCTACATCTACGCGGGAGCGGTGCTGCTCGGAACGATCGTCCAGGTCCTCCTCCCCCTTCCCTGGCTCCGCGGCCGCGACGACCGCCTCCACATGGTCCTCGACTGGCGCGATCCCGCCGTCAAGCAGACGCTGAAGCTGATCCTCCCGGTCACGCTCGGGCTCGGCCTGATCAACTTCAACACGCTGATCGACACGCTGTTCGCGTCCCGCCTGATCGATCCCGAGCTGGCGCCGACGGCGATCGACAAGGCCTACCGGCTCTACCTGTTGCCGCAGGGGATCTTCTCGATCGCGATCGCGACCGTCCTCTTCCCGTCCCTTTCCCGGCTCGCCGCTCGCCGAGATCACGAAGGCTTCGCGAACACGGTCGGCCTCGGCCTCCGCCAGATCGCCTTCACCCTCGTGCCGGCCAGCGTCGTCTCCGCAGTCCTCGCCGAGCCGATCGTGCGCCTCGTCTACCAGCGCGGCGCATTCACGCCGTACCAGACAAGCGTGGTGGCCGGAGCGCTCGCGGCCTTCTCCGCTGGGCTCGTGTTCAACGGGGCGATGCTGATGCTGAGCCGGACCTTCTTCAGCCTGCAGTCGAACTGGCTTCCGACGATGGTGGCCCTCGCAAACCTCGGCGTCAACGCCGGTCTCGACGCGGTTTTCTACCGGTTCGGCATCTGGGGGATCCCGCTCTCGACCTCCCTGGTCAATCTCGGTGGGACGATCGCGTTGATCGCCATCCTCCAGCGGCGCGAGCAACGGATTTCCCTTGCCCGGACCGCGCGCGCCACCGCGCTCATCTGCGTCGCCTCGGCGCTGCTCGCGGGCGTTGCCTTCGGCGTCTGGGACGGGCTCGACCACCTCGTTGGACGCTCGTTCGGAGGACAGTTGATCTCGCTCGGTCTCGCCCTCGGAGCAGGCATCGCGTTCTACGTCGTTTCTTGCAATTTGCTGGGAGTTCGCGAGCTGCAGACGTTGCTATCGTTGCGAAGCCGCTCTCGCCCGAGCTGATCTTGCCGTGCCTCAGGACCTCATCCGAAACTTCTCTATCGTCGCGCACATCGACCACGGAAAGTCGACGCTGGCCGACCGTGTGCTCGAGCTCACCGACACGGTCTCCGGACGGGAGATGCGCGAGCAGGTCCTCGACTCGATGGATCTCGAGCGCGAGCGCGGGATCACGATCAAGGCCCAGGCCGTCCGGGTGCTCTGGAAGGGGCACCAGCTCAACCTGATCGACACCCCGGGGCACGTCGATTTCACGTACGAGGTCTCGCGGGCGCTCCAGGCCTGCGAGGGCGCGCTCCTGCTCGTCGACGCCGCGCAGGGCCTCGAGGCGCAGACGCTCGCCAACGCCTACCTCGCGATCGAGAACGAGCTCGAGATCGTTCCCGTCGTGAACAAGATCGACCTGCCGCAGGCCGATCCCGACAGCGCCGCCGCAGATCTCGCCGAGCTGATCGGCGGGTCTCCGGACGACGTGCTGCGCATCTCGGCCAAGACCGGCGAGGGCGTCGAGGGAATCCTGGACGCGATCGTCGAGCGCATTCCGGCCCCGGTAGGCGATCCGGAAGCCCCGGCGCGCGCCCTGATCTTCGATTCGTCCTACGACCAGTACCGGGGCGTCGTCGCGTTCGTACGCGTGGTCGACGGGTCGTTCGGAACCCGCGAGCGGCTCCGCACAATGGCCCTCGGTACCCGTTTCGAAGCGGAGGAGCTCGGCTTCTTCTCCCCGACGATGAGCCCCACGTCGCGGCTCGAGGCGGGCGAAGTGGGATACGTCATCACCGGACTCAAGGACGTGAGCAAGCTTCGGGTCGGCGACACACTGACGGCCGAGGCACAGCCGGCCGCCGAGCCTCTCCCCGGCTACAAGGACGTCAAGCCGATGGTGTTCGCCGGGCTCTTCCCGACCGACTCCGACGACTACCCCGAGCTCCGTGACGCGCTCGAAAGGCTGAAGCTGAGCGACGCCTCCCTGGTCTACGAGCCCGAGACGTCACAGGCGCTCGGCTTCGGATTCCGCTGCGGCTTCCTTGGCCTCCTGCACATGGAGATCGTCCGCGAGCGGCTCGAGCGCGAGTTCGACCTCGATCTGCTCGTCACCGCGCCGACCGTCGCCTATCGCGTGCTGACCAAGGCCGGCGAAGAGGTCGAGGTGCACAACCCGGCCGAGATGCCGAACGAGATCGAGCAGATCGAGGAGCCCTACATCAGGGCCTCCATCATCGTCCCGCGCGAGTACGTCGGGCCGGTGATGGAGCTCTGCAACGACCGGCGCGGCACCTTCGATCACATGGAATACCTCTCCGAGGAGCGCGTCTTGCTCCTCTACGAGCTCCCGCTCGCCGAGGTCGTAATCGACTTCTACGACCAGCTCAAGTCCCGAACGCGCGGCTATGCGAGCTTCGACTACGACCTGGCCGGGTTCAGCGAAGGGGCGCTCGTGCGGGTCGACGTGCTGATCGGGGGCGAACCTGTGGACGCGCTTTCGCTGATCGCCCACCGCGACGGGGCGTACGCGCGCGGGAAGCAGCTGGTCGAGCGGTTGCGCGAGGAGATCCCCCGCCAGATGTTCGACGTTCCGATCCAGGCAGCGATCGGCTCCCGGGTCATCGCCCGCGAGACGATCAAGGCGAAGCGGAAGGACGTGCTCGCCAAGTGCTACGGCGGCGATATCACGCGCAAGCGAAAGCTGCTCGAACGCCAGAAGGCGGGCAAGAAGCGGATGAAGCAGGTCGGCGCGGTGGAAGTGCCGCAGGAGGCATTCCTGGCCGTGCTCAACCTGGACGGGGGGAAGCGATGACGACGGCAGCGGCGGCGGGTCGCGTTCGCCACCTCTACGTCCACCTCCCGTTCTGCGCGCACCGCTGCGGGTACTGCGACTTCGTCACGGTCGTTGGCCGTCGCGGGAGCCACGGCTCTTACGTCGATGCCCTGATCGGCGAGCTCGGGCTCGAGCGCAACCTCCTCGCGCCCGACCTCGAGACCGTCTTCCTCGGCGGTGGGACGCCCACGTTCACAGATGCCCAGGAGCTGGAGCGGCTCCTGTCCGCGCTGCCTGCGGGGCGAGAGGTGACCGTCGAGGCGAATCCCGAGACGGTCACGGCCGCCGTCGCGAAGCAGCTCCGGAGCTGCGGCGTCAACCGGGTCTCCCTCGGCGCCCAGAGCTTCCAGCCGGAGCTGCTCCGTGTGCTCGAGCGCCGCGCGGGCCCGGATGCCGTCCGCAGCGCGTTCTACTATCTTCGTGATGCCAGTTTTGAAAACATCTCCGTCGATCTCCTGTACGGGATCCCCGGCCAGAGCCCCTCCGACCTCGATCGCGATCTGAGCGAAGCGCTGGCGCTCGGGCCAGAGCACCTCTCCTGCTACGAGCTCGAGGCGAAGCCGGGAACGCGGTTCACCTACCGGCACGGCGCTGAGCTCTCGCGCCAGGCTGACGCGATGGAGACCTACTTCGAGCGGGTGGTCGCAACGCTGACCGCGTCCGGATACCGCTGGTACGAGACGGCCAACTTCTGCCTCGGGCCGGATCGAGCCGGCGGACGCGATCTCCGGGCCCGTCACAACCTCGGCTACTGGCTCGGTCGGGACTACCTCGGCATCGGCCTCGGTGCGGTTTCGACAATCGAAGGCGTTCGTCGCCGGAACACGCCCCGGCTTCAGGCCTACGTCACGGCGGTCACGGCCGGAGCTCCGCCACCCAGGGAGTTGGAGCTCCTGGACGGGCACGTGCGCTCGCGGGAGCGGCTCATGCTCGGCCTGCGGCTCGACGACCCGCTTCTCCTCGAGGGCGTCGCGTCCGCAATCGACCGCACGGCGCTCGGGCGCATGGAACGACTGGGCCTCGTCTGCCAGACGGGAGGCTCGGGCGGGCCGGCACTGATGCTCACGCGGCGAGGCCGGATGCTCGGCGGCGCGGTCACCGCCGAGCTCCTGGCGTAAAATCCCTGCAAATGGCGTTTGAATCCATTCGCTTGACGCCGCGTCAGCAGGAGATCCTGCGCCGTGTCGTCCAGGAGTACGTCGCGACGGGCCAGCCCGTCGGCTCCAAGAGCCTGGTCGAGCGCTGGTCCCTGCCGGTGTCGGCGTCGACCGTCCGCAACGAACTCGCGGAG
>JACDER010000062.1 GCA_013816275.1 Actinomycetota bacterium
GATTCCAGCTGATCTCGAGCTCCGCATCCCTTCAGCATCCCGAGGCCGGGGGTGGAGTCGCGTTCTTCGCGCACATCGGCGGATTCGTGTTCGGCTTATTGGCGGTGCGGTTGTTCGCGAGCCGGAATCGACCTGCGCCCTCCTATCGATGAGCTTCCAGGAGCACGTCAAGGCAGTGCTCGACTCGTTGCCGCCGAAGCTCGCCGGCGCGCTCGAAAATGTCGCCGTCGTCATCCGCGACGAGCATCCCGACGATCCCGACCTGTTCGGACTCTATGAGGGGACGCCGCTGCCCGAGCGGACGAGCATGAGCGCCGGAGAGCTCCCCGACCAGATCACGATCTACCGGATCCCGCTCGAGGAGACGTTTTCCGACCCGGAGGAGCTGGTGGAGGAGATCCGGATCACGGTGCTCCACGAGCTGGCCCACTACTTCGGGATCGACGAAGAGCGCCTGGTCCAGCTGGGATACGACTAGTGGACACGTTCCTCAACGTTGTCGCGATCGCCGGCCTGGTCGTCGGCGCCCTGCTCATCCTCGCGTTTGCCTTCGGGCGGTGGCGGTAAGGAATGCCGCAGGAGGTTCAAACGTTGACTATGGAAATGAACAATCTGAACGACATCCGAACCGAAATCGAGGCCGCCACGGAGCGGCGAACCGAGCTGTGGCACACGCTGTCCGAGGAGGGCAACAACCCCGAGGTCGCCGCTGAGCTCGAGGAGCTGAACGCGCGCATCGACGAGCTCTGGGTCGAGCACCGCCAGACTCGCGCGACGCTCGTCCATGGCGACCGCGACCGGATCATCCAGCGCGCACGGGCCGAAGAGCGCCTGAACCGCGCCGCGTAGCACGGGGGAACTCAGGTAACCGTGGGGGAACCCATGGTTTCCCCACGGGCCCCCTCCTTCGAAGCCGTCCGTAACCCGCCACATGTTGGCCTCTCGCCGGGCAGAGCCCGGCTTCGGCCAGGATCGCAAGCTCCCGTTCCGGCTTCTCTACACTGAGCTCCGAGGGGCGTTAGCTCAGCTGGGAGAGCGCCGGCTTTGCAAGCCGGAGGCCACCGGTTCGATCCCGGTACGCTCCACCTCGCTTCCCTGACCGCCGCCGCTACAGGCCGACGGAGCCGGCCCTCCGCGGCGGCTCGCGCCGCTGAGCACCCTCCAGCCGGCGGGCCGTGTTGGAACACTGTCCCGCCGGCTTACGGGCACTCAGCCACGCGTCAGGAAACCGAGGAGCGCCGGTTCGAGTCCGGCTAGCTCCATGCCCCCGATTTACAGGGAAGACCTCGATAACCAAAGTGTCACGTACGAACCCACGCCCCTGTCAGAGGGGTTGTTTAGGGCAGCGAGTCTGCCTGATCGAAGGACGAGCCCAGGGCCTTGCTTCGCGCACGTGTCGCCTAGACTCGGCGCGTGGCGGTCTGCCCCTCCTGTGGTCAGGAGAACGCGGAAGGCGCGCGTTTCTGTAACGCCTGCGCCGCGCCTCTCGTGGCCGCGGCTTCGGCCAAGGTCCGGAAGACGGTCACTGTCCTCTTCTGCGACCTCGTCGGCTCGACCGCGCTCGGCGACCGCTCCGATCCCGAGCTGCTTCGGGAAGCGATGGGCCGCTACCACGCGGAGCTGCGCACGATCCTCGAGCGCCACGGCGGCACGGTGGAGAAGTTCGTCGGCGACGCCGCGATGGCAGTGTTCGGAATCCCGCAGGTGCACGAGGACGATGCGCTGCGCGCTGTGCGGGCGGCGGACGAGATCCTGGAAGCGGTCGGCCTGCTGGAGCTCCAGGTGCGGATCGGCGTCAACACCGGCGAGGTCGTCGCCGGCGAGGGCGAGACGCTCGTCACCGGCGATGCCGTCAACATTGCCGCCCGGCTGGAGCAGGCTGCGGAGGCGGGGGAGATCCTGATCGGCGAGGCGACCGAGCGGCTTGTTCGCGATGTCGTCCGGGCCGAGCCGGTCGAGCCGCTCGACCTCAAGGGGAAGGCCGAGCCCGTTCCCGCCTACCGCCTGCTCGAGCTGCTTCCCGACGTCCCCGCCTTCACCGGCGCGATCGTCGCCCCCTTCGTCGGGCGCGAGGCCGAGCTGGAGACGCTCGAGCGCGCGCTCGCCGCCGCGATCGACGAGCGCTCGCCGCAGCTGGCGACGATCGTCGGTCCGCCCGGGATCGGCAAGTCGAGGCTCGCGCGCGAGCTGATCCAGCACTCCGAGGCGCGCGTCCTCGTTGGCCGCTGCCTCTCTTATGGGGAGGGGATCACCTACTGGCCGCTGGCCGAGGTCGTCTCGCAGCTCGGCGACCTGCGCTCCGCGCTTGGAGACGGTGAAGACGCCGAGCTCGCCGCCTCGCGCGTCGCCACCGCGCTCGCAACCGCGGAGACGGCCGCCGCGTCCGAGGAGATCGCCTGGGGCTTCCGCAAGCTGTTCGAGGCGCTCGCGCAAGCGAAGCCGCTGATCGTCGTCCTGGACGACATCCACTGGGCGGAGCCGACCCTGCTCGACCTGATCGAGTACGTCTCGACCTTCGCCCAAGACGCACCGCTGCTCCTGCTCTGCATGGCCCGGCCCGACCTGTTCGAGCTTCGCCCTGCCTGGGCGGCGCCGAAGCCGAACGCGACGCTGGTCACGCTCGAGCCGCTCGCCGCGTCGGAGGCGGAGACACTGGTAGAGCGGCTGCACGGGATGACCGAACAGGCGAAGGCCCGCATCGTCGAGGCGGCCGAAGGCAACCCGCTCTTCGTCGAGCAGCTCGTCGCGATGCAGGCGGAGCGCGGCAACGGCGAGCTCGAGATCCCGCCCACGATCCAGGCGCTGCTGGCAGCGCGCATCGACCGGCTGGAGCCCGAGGAGCGATCGGTGATCGAGCGCGCCTCGATCGAGGGGCGGCTGTTCCACCGCGGCTCGGTCGCAGAGCTACTGCCGGAGAAGGCGCGCACAGGCGCGGGCGGGCACCTGCTGGCCCTCGTCCGCAAGGAGTTTGTCCGCCCCGACCGCGCGACTGTTCCGGGCGACGACGGCTTCCGCTTCGGCCACATCCTGATCCGCGACGCCGCCTACGGCTCGATCCCGAAAAGGCTGAGAGCCGAGCTGCACGAGCGCTTCGCGGACTGGCTGGAAGCGCGGCTGGGCGACGGCGCACCCGACGAGATCCTCGGCTACCACCTCGAGCAGGCCTACCGCTACCGGGTCGAGCTAGGGTCGGAAGACGAGCATGCCCGTGACCTGGCGCGACGCGCGGCCCACGTGCTCGGGGCGTCTGGGCGCAGGGCGCACGCTCGCGGCGACGACGCCGCGACCCGCTCGCTGCTCGAGCGCGCAACCCGCATGCTCGCCGACGGCGATCCCGAGCTTCCCTCGCTCCTCACGCTCCTCAGCAACTCCACCTACGAAGCGGGCGACGCGCCGGGCGCCATCGAGGTGCTGCGTCGGGCGCAGGCGGCCGCCGCAGCGACAGGCCAGCGGGGCATCGAGCTGCGCGCGCGGATGGACGAGCTGGCCGTCCTCCTCACGGCGGATCCCGGGCAGCAGACGGAAGCCGCTATCGCCGAGGTAGAGGCGGCGGTCGCGGAGCTGCAACCGCTCGACGACGCCGAGTCGCTCGCGCGCGCGTGGCGGGCCGTGATACAGGTCGGGTTCGTACGCTGCGACTTCGCGCTCGTTGGCGAAGCATCGAGCCGTCTGCTCGAGTGCGCCCGGCGGGCAGGCATCCGCCGCGAGGAGGTCTGGGCGGTCCGTGGGCTCGCCGCCGCGCTGACCTATGGGCCGGCGCCGGTCGAGGATGCGATCCGCCGTGTAGAAGCGGCGCTCGCCGAGTTCCCACAGGAGCGAGCCGGCGAGGACCACCTTGCGTTGCTGTACGCGTTCGCGGGCCGCGACGAGGACGCCGAGCAGGCGATGGAGCGGTCGCGGCGTGTCCGGATGGAGCTCGGCCAGGAGATCGACCACGCGGTGTTGTCGTTCGATCTGACCTGGATCGCGCTCCTCGCCGGCCGGCCGGAGCGAGCGGAGCCCGAGCTCAGGGCGGCTGCCGAGGTGCTCGAGGCGGCCGGCGAGCACGGGGGCCTGTCGGGGGTTGCGATGCTTCTCGCCGAGGTGCTCTACCGGCTCGGCCGCGACGAGGAGGCGGAGGAGTGGACGAGGCGGAGCGAGCAGGCGGCCGCTCCCGAAGATGTCGAAGGGCAGGCCCTCTGGCGCTCGACGCGGGCGAAGGTGCTGGCGCGTCGCGCCGAGGCCGAGCAGGCGCTGCGGCTGTCTGCGGAGGCGATCGAGTGGGCGCGTAAGACCGACTTTCTCCAGCTGATCGGCGACTGCTTGGCCGACCGGGCCGAGGTGCTGCGGCTGCTCGGGCGCTCTGACGAAGCCCGACCGCTCCTCGAGGAGGCGCTCGCCGTCTACGAGCGCAAGGGAATCGTCCCCTCGATCGAGCGCATGCGGGCACTGCTCGCGGAGATCCCGGCATAGTCAATGGTTGCCTGGCCCAGAGGGGCGAGCCCGAGCAGGCATCGGGGCCCAGGCCTAGCAGTGGGACTCCGAGGTAGGTTCCTAAGTTCCTCTGCGGAGCAAGCCATCTTTGAGGACGCCCAACTGCGGTAGCTCAAGCTGGAGTCGAGGGTTCGAAAGTGCTCCGTTTAGTTCCATATCCGCCGAAAATCCGCCGCGATTTGACAATCAGCGGCGGAAAGCCGGAAGGATGCGGCCTATGCTTCAGCCCTGAGCGAACCGACAATCGATCAGCTGACACCGGCACAGCGGCAAGTGCTGGCCGACGAGCTCGCCGAACTCGAAGGCCCGGCGCGAGCGGCCGTCGTTCAGGCGATCAAGACGGCGCGTGAGCACGGCGACTTGTCGGAGAACTTCGAGTACCACGCCGCGAAGAACGAGCAGGGCTTGCTCGAGGCGCGCATTCGGACGCTGCGCGCGCGCCTCGACAACGCGGTGCTTGTCGACGAGTCGCAGCTCAATGCCGGCGAGGTTGGCATTGGCTCGATCGTCGAGATCCACGACGAGGATGGCACGCACATGGAAATTGAAATCTCGAGTGTTATGGGAGCCAGGAGCGTTTCTCCTGAGTCGCCACTCGGGCGCGCCCTGGTCGGACGAGCCGTAGGTGAGACCGTCGAGGTCGATGCACCACGCGGCTCATGGCGTGCCAAAATCCTGTCGATCAGGCACGCCTGATCCGAAGACGTCCGGTCACGATCTGTCGTCGCCAGTGGATCCAATGCGGGGTGGATAACCTCGCGGCGCGAGTCCTTTCTACTCCGGAAAGCGAACGAGGTCGAGAAAGAGGGGCAGTTCATTGATGCGGCGGCGGGGCCCGGGAGTCGCCTCGACCTTGATCGACAGCGAGTTCCCAATCGAGACGATTCGCCCTTCCAGTTCGAAGGAGTCGTAGACATACGGCAAGCCCTCGGAGGCGAGGAAGGACGGCCGATCCATGACCTGGAAGTGGAGATGTGGAATACCGGAAGCGCCCGAATTGCCGAGCTCGCCGATCACCTGACCGGCCTTCACGTGATCGCCGGATCGGACTCGCACGCTCCCCGGACGCAAGTGCGCATAGGCAGCGAAACGCCCGCCGCCGAGCTCGATGACGACCTTGTTGCCGGCGATGTTCCCGGGGGTCAGCTGCCCGGGAAGCTTCAGCAATTTGTTGTCCGGGAAACGGTCCACGGCGCTGATCACCTTCCCGTCGGCGACCGCGACCACCGGGGCGCCCCAGCACAGCCAGTTCTTCAGCTGCTTCGGATCGCCGTGGTACGGGGCGCCCCCCTCGTCGTAGCGGATGAAGTCGATCCCGAAGCGCTCGGGATTGAAGCGGACGCCGTCGAAGGTCTGGCCGACGCGGAAGTGCGCCGTGTCCCGACAGCATCCGTTCTGGTCACCCCATCCCGAGCCGCGTAGCGGGGGCAGGATCACGAACGGCTCGCCCGCGCCGGGCGCGAACGGCGCTCCGGTCGTTCTCAGCGTCACCCTCGTGGCCGTGACCTTCGTGCTCAGGTTCGCCGAGACCGGGACCTGCGAGTACACGATTTTGTGCGTGAGCTGCGAGGGGATGTCGACCACACGACCGAAGGAGAGATCGATGAAGAGGATCCCCGCCTGGTCGCCCCCGAGACTCGCAGTCGGGACGATTGGGAACACGGAGCCCACGCGCGCCGTCTCCTTCCTGAGCTCGGCGCCCTTCATCGTCGCGACGACGCGCCCGGACGAGCGATCGAGCACGTCGACCCGCTTCAGGTCGAGACGCTGTGGGCTCAAGTTGACGAGCGAGAGCTGGTAGACGAGGTGGTATCGGCCGTCCGTCGTCCGGACCGGCGCCGGCGTCGGAAGCTCGGGAGGGAACGCCAGCTCGATGCTCGTGATCGCCTGCGGAGCGGCTTCCACCGCGAGGCCCGACGATGTCGATGCCCGTGTAGTGGTCGCGGTCGTTGCGTGCTTGCGCGAAGAGTCGTCGCAGCCGGATGCGACGAATGCGAGCAGGAGGACGACGCCGAGCCGGGGGCCTTCACCGGTCGACGTCCCCGAAGGCTCGATACAGCTCGTGGGCGGTATCGACTCGGAGCGCGAGGTGCTCGAGCAGGAGCCGCTCGCTCTGCTCCAGCGCATGGCTACGCGGCGCAAGCGATTGAACCTCCGGCTCGCCAGGCAGGAGCGGACGGGCGCTCACGTGGCGGGCGCGGGCGCAAGCTCGGCGACGACGAGGCGGTATCCGACGTCGAGTTGGGGCAAGGTCAGCAGTGAGGCATACCGGCTGTGCCAGGAGCGATCGGCGAGATCACGTGCGAGCCGAGCAACACCATCAGCAACGACCCGGTCATCGAGCAGGGCGAAGGTGGACATGTTCGCTCGCACGCCCTCATCGAGGTAGGCGTCCGGCCGTCGCCAGTACGCGGCGGTGAAGCCGTCGCTGCAGTCGGAAGGCAGCGGCACAGGCTCGACCGTGACGCGACCGAGCACATCGAACTCATCCAGACGCGGGTAGCGCGAGGTCGTGTCGCCGGCGAGGCCGGGGAAGTAGTCGTCGAGCCAGCCGAAGGTCGCATCGGGGTCATGCGTGAAAAACACGGCGCGCTTCCGAGCCACGCGACGGATCTCCGCGAATGCTGCCGGGCGATCAGGCCAATGGTGGGCGGTCAGGACCGCCAGAGCCGCGTCGACGCTCTTGTCGGGCAGCGGCAGGGCCTCTGCGACGCCACGAACAGCCGGCGGGAGCGACGAAGGCCGCTGGCGGATCATCAACTCGGACGGCTCGACCGGGACGACTGCGAGATCGGTCGGCTCGTACGAGCCCGACCCGGCGCCGATGTCCACGACGGAGGCGGCGTCGCCGAGCGCCGCCCGAATCGCCCGCGCGATTCTCGGGTCAGCGCGCCGTGTCTCGGCGTATGCGCCGCCGATCCGGTCGTAGAGAACGTTCTTGATCAGGTCAGCCTAGCGCGGTGACCGCCGCG